>NZ_JAKUHE010000022.1:0-56182 GCF_022664315.1 Bacillus cereus group sp. BfR-BA-01309 | reverse complement strand
AGAAATCAGTGGTGTAGGGGAAGCGAAAGTAACCTTTATCGCTAAGATTACAAAAGAAGATGCAGGTACCATTGAGAACGTGGCAATTGTAACGGATCCAAAGGATCCAGAGAATCCACATAAACCAAAAGTGCCAGTGGATGTGGAGCCTAAAGGTAAAATTGAAGCTGCGAAATTAGCGGATAAAAAAGTAGTACAACCAGGAGAGAAAGTAACGTATACAATCGTTGCGAGAAATGTAGTTGATAAGACTACAGTGAACAATGTAGTAATTGAAGATACGTTGCCAGAAGGTTTAGAGCTAGATGCATCAAGCATTCAGTTAGATGGCAAAAAGGTAGATGCAGAAGTAAACGGTAACTACTTTAAAGTAGTTGTTCCAGAAATCAGTGGTGTAGGGGAAGCGAAAGTAACCTTTATCGCTAAGATTACAAAAGAAGATGCAGGTACCATTGAGAACGTGGCAATTGTAGCGGATCCAAAGGATCCAGAGAATCCGCATAAACCAAAAGTACCAGTAGATGTGGAGCCGAAGGATCCAATTGAACCAAAAGATCCAATTGAACCAAAAGATCCAATTGAGCCAAAAGATCCAGTAGAACCAAAAGATCCAATTGAGCCAAAAGATCCAGTAGAACCAAAAGATCCAATTGAACCAAAAGATCCAGTAGAACCAAAAGATCCAATTGAGCCAAAAGATCCAGTAGAACCAAAAGATCCAGAAAATCAAAACCCAAGTCTTCCTAAAACAGGTGGTTTTAATGAAATAAATGGTTCGTTGACATCTTTAGGGATGATTTTAATTAGTTTAGGAGGAGCGCTCATATTTTTCAATAAACGCAAAAAGAAAAACAGTAAAAATCATATTTGATAATAAAAAATAATTATTTAAGAGTACGAGTGTACATGGGGATTTTTCATGAATTTCTAAGTGCATACGTACTCTTTCTATAATATCAGGAACTAGTACGTTTTTTTACTCGCTGCTTCTCCATCTTCTTTTTGCATTTATAATAGAGAACAATTTTATATAAAGTGCATACTTTTAGACTTTTCTATCAAGACGATGGCTACAAAAGTTATTTACTTGAAATACCCAAATGGTTTAGCAATGTATGTATTAATTCACCTTCGTTTTTAAACTGATTAAAAAGGAGAATAAGAAATGAAGAAATTTGAATATAGAATGATTGATTTTCAAAAATTATTAAAACCAGACGGTGTTGATATTGATGTCAGTAAATTAAATAATTTACTGTATGAGGGTTGGAATTTAGTAATGATAAATAGTGGAGAATGCGTATTTAGAAGAGAAGTTAGTTAGAAATAAAATTGAAGAGATGGTGGAGTTACTCCAAAGATAACAATGATTTTTTCTGCTTCCAATCAACTACGTAGTTGCCTCGATGAGGTATGGGCAATATTTTGGCTTAATCAAACACATAGAGAAACTAAAATCTTGTGCACGATATTTTCTTTGGACAGACTTAGCCTACTGACTAATCCACGGCATGTGGTGACATAAAAAAACGCTATTCTTTTCGTATCTTTTTACAAAAAGAATGGCGTTTTTTTCTTATATGGACACAAATTCTCTTTGACTTTATGGTGATGTAAAAATACCTCTACAAAATATTTTTAGCCACCAATTTAATATGTTCTGGGGCAATAATTTCTTGGATTGTCTCCTTTAAATCTTCAACTACCATTTCTTCTACGTGTTCCAAAGGAACTTCAAAACGCATACATTCTAAATTATTAATATTAATTAATGAGTAATTTTCACTTTTTTTTATAACTAAGTAGTGATTTTCCTTTGTTATTAATAAAGAACCTCGTTGAATTCCTAACATACGCTTGTCTTCGAATTTCATAGAATGATACCTCTTTATAAAATTTATTGAAACAACCCATATATCATATAAGATTATACAGTTTTATACAATAGCATAAATACAAGATTAAGATAACCGCTTCACCAGTAATTTTTACAAGTGAAATGTTATGCTTTTTCACAACTTCAGGAAGACATTTACCACAAGATCCTAAGGCTTTCGTGCATCCTTTAACTTCTTCAAAGTTGTCACTAGAAATATAGTCTAGAATAAATGGTGTTTTTAACGCAAGAAAATCCCTCAACAGAAAACCATTATTTTTAGTTAGTTTAAATTTTCATTGAAAATTCTAAGCTCTAGAAGTATCATATACATATTCAAACATTTGAAGATGTATATGATACTTTTCAAATTTAAAATACAAATAAATATTAGAGGTGTTTTAATGGGAACCGAAATGCAACAGTTTAAAGCAGATTTCTTTAAAGCTTTATCTCATCCTTTACGAATAGGTATTTTGGAAGTTCTATCAGAAGGTGAAAAAAGTGTAAATGAAATTCAAAGCATTCTTAAAAAAGAAGGTTCTGCTGTTTCTCAACAATTAAGTGTATTACGCGCTAAAAATATTGTTGTCGGCACTAAAGATGGAAAACGAGTATTATACTCCCTTCGAGATCCTATGATCATGAATTTATTAGTCGTTACACGAAAAATTTTCAATAATCATTTAATTGATACAATTTCAATGTTAGAAGAGTTAGATGAGGCAGAAAGTGAAGTAATGAAGGAGGGATAAATTGAGTCTCGAGGTTAAAAAAGAAGATGTCATCCAACATGGAATTGAGATATTTCACTCTATAGGAGCTTATCATGTTTGTAATGTTTGCATTAAAAGTGGATATTCTTGTTGTTTTTCATGTCAACATTTACAGGATGGTATTGGATGTCAAAAAAGGAATACAGCTTGCACAGCCTGGTTATGTGGCATTCAGAACTTTTTATTTGATCAAATTGGATTATTAGAAGAATGGAATCGTTTTTGGACTGATATTCCGGGACAGATGTTTCGTAGAGATATTACTCCAGATAAAGTAAAAATCACGTCGTTTATTGATACAAAGAAGCTAGATAGTCGGGCTGGAGAACTTCTAGCGGAAAGATTAAAGTTCCATGTACAACAAGGTGGAGATATAGGAAGATTAGAACGTCATTTAAGCAAAACTTATAGTAAGTATTAGGATGTCGTTCTCTTTTATAAAAATTAAATCCTCCTGTATAAGCGAATGCGAAACATATTTGTAATCTGGGTTTATTAAAAAGAGAAAAGAAGGGTTTGTAATGAGAGGTTTATTTACGGGAAGGTTTGAAGGATATTCATTAGGGCATTTTCAAAAAGATCTTCTTTCAGGACTGATTGTTGGAGTTGTTGCGATTCCTCTTGCTATGTCTTTTGCCATAGCTTCTGGTGTAAACCCAGAGTATGGAATTTATACAACGTGTATTGCCGGGATACTTATTTCTCTATTTGGTGGTTCAAGGTATCAAATTGGAGGACCTACAGGGGCTTTTGTTCCTATTCTTTTAGGAATTGTCATTACTTATGGGTATGAAAATTTACTGCTCGCTGGTTTGATGGCTGGAATTATCTTATGCCTTATGGGAATTTTTAAATTAGGTTCGTTAATTAAGTTCATACCACGTCCTGTAACAATTGGTTTTACTTCAGGTATAGCTGTTATTATATTCACTGGACAAATTGCTAGTTTTTTAGGTTTAACAGGTATTAAAAAACATGAGGACTTTTTAGCAAACTTGAAAGAAATATTTACTCATATCGGTACCACTAATTTTTATAATGTAGTAACTGCTTTGATTTGTTTTTTCGTTATACTCGTAACACCAAAAATTATGCCAAAAGTACCGGGTTCATTAGTAGGTGTTTTGATTTCAACTATAATTTCAACTATATTTTTCTCAGGTCATGTACCTACTATTGGTACAGCATATGGTACGATTCCAAATACACTACCTCAGTTTGATATTCCAGAGATCACAGTAGAGCGTATCCAACATTTAATTGGTCCTGCATTTGTTATTGCTATGTTAGGTGGTATTGAGTCTCTTTTATCTGCTGTCGTCGCGGATGGGATGACAAATAGTAAACATAACAGTAATAAAGAGCTTATTGGGCAAGGAATTGCTAATATTGTTACCCCGTTATTTGGAGGAATTCCGGCGACTGGAGCAATTGCTCGAACAGCAACTAATATCAAAAGTGGAGCTGTTACCCCCTTGTCCGGTGTGATTCACGGAGTATTTGTGTTATTTACACTTCTACTGTTAGCTCCATACGCTTCGCACATCCCACTTGCTAGTATGGCTCCTATTTTAATGGTGGTAGCGTGGAACATGAGTGAGCAACAGCATTTTGTTCATATACTTAAAATGAAGACCGGAGATTCTCTTGTATTATTAGTAACATTTTCCCTTACTGTATTTACAAGTTTGACAACGGCTGTGGAAATCGGTCTTATTTTAGCTATTATTTTGTTTACAACTCGTATGAGTAATATGCTTGTCATGTCAAAAGTTCTTCCTGATCATACAACAAAGAATGAAAAATTATTACCACATGTGGTAAATAAAGCTCATGATTGCCCACAAATTAGTATTTATACAATAGAAGGGCCCTTATTTTTTGGAGCTGCACAAACATTTGAACAAAATATTTTAGCGACAATTCATTATAAACCAAAAGTTTTAATTTTACGTATGGGTAAGGTTCCCTTTATTGACACAACAGGCGAGGCTTACTTTAGGAATATTATCCAACATTATAAAAATCAGGGTGGCGTCCTCCTTATTTCAGGGGCTCAATCAGATTTGAAAACAACTCTAACTAAAAATGGATTATACGCTGAGATTGGAATAGAGAACTTTTTTGAACATACAGGCGAAGCAATTAACTGTGCTCTAAAACACTTGAATAAGGGAAAATGTTTAGGTTGTAAGCATTTTGCTTTTCATGAATGTGCCCATCTCTCCCAGCAATGCCAGGAAGTTAATACAATAAAAAAGAAATCAAAGGCATTAGAATTTTAAAAAATATATTTCATATACAAAGTAAGTTCTCAAAACATTTATAAAAAAGTTTTAAAAGACTATATACAATAAATAACAACGCGTGGAGGAATTATAAATATGTCTAATTTACCTAATTGCCCAAAATGTAACTCAGAATACACCTACGAAGATGGAAATCTTTTTGTTTGCCCAGAATGTGCCCATGAGTGGACTCTAGAAGCAGAAATTGAAAATAGTGAAGATACAAAGACAATTAAAGATGCAAACGGGAATGTCTTAAAAGATGGTGATTCTATAACAGTAATTAAGGATCTTAAAGTAAAAGGAACGTCATCGGTAGTGAAAATTGGGACAAAAGTAAAAAATATCCGTTTAGTAGGTGGAGACCATGATATTGATTGTAAAATTGATGGGTTTGGAGCTATGAAATTAAAATCAGAATTTGTAAAAAAAGTTTAAACGTGGGATGTATACAATAAAACTAATTTTGGTTAATTGTTTTCGAGCAATAAATATACAATGTTTTTAAGATAATAATTGAATAACTTTAAAAATGGAAAGACCTCTCTCAAAAATATTTTTGTACAAGAAGTCTTTCTATTTTTATACTGACTCGAACTTATTCTTATATAACTAGTAGCTCTTTTTCATAAGAAGTAATTGCCGCATTTGAAACATAGTAGAAGACCAGAGTAGAATGGCAATTAGTTGCCCATACAAATGGCATTCCAATCTTTCTCGTTTTATCTTTTTGCAATGATGAATATGAAAGAATGATTTTCACGTATCAAATACAATTTCGATTTGATACGTGAAATATAAAATGTTACTTTTTTACAGTTTTTCATAAGAATTCAGCTCATCTTTTCTTCTTTGGAGTCTTTATTTTTCTTAAGTTGATGGATATGGGGTGACAACTTTGTAATCTTCTTGTAAGAAAAATAGATATTTGGAATTTTCTATCTATTGTATAGTGAAAGAGCACAATGTTAACTTTACCCCGTATTAACGAGCAGCAAGACGCACACTGATTATGTTTTTACTTAATTGTTGACTTTTTTTATTGGTAGAGAGGATAACTGTGTGGTTTGTATGAAACAGCAAGCATCTAAACAATATGAATAGAGGAGCAGAATATCTTATGAAAACACGTAGTCGAATTACATTTGCAAGTCTTGCCCTATTAATAGCTGGAAGTTCCCTGTTATACTCAACACCAACCTCAATTGTAAAAGCGGAGTCCACTCAAAATGTATCTAGTTCGTTACAAACAAGCACTCAACGAGATCGTAATTCTGTCAAACAAGCAATGCGGGATACATTACAACTTGGATACCCGGGGATACTTGCTAAAACTTCCGAAGGCGGGAAAACGTGGGGGTATGCCACTGGAATAGCGGATCTCAGAACCAAGAAACCAATGAGAACGGATTTTCGCTTTCGTATTGGCAGCGTGACAAAAACGTTTGTTGCAACAGTTCTACTTCAATTAGCTGGAGAGAATCGTTTGAATCTAGACGATTCCATTGAAAAATGGTTGCCTGGTGTCATTCGAGGGAACGGATATGATGGTAAACAGATTACCATCCGGCAAGTATTGAATCATACAAGTGGTATCGCTGATTACATACAATCAACAGACTTTGACATTATGGATACAAAAAAATCGTATACGGCTGAAGAATTTGTAAAGATGGGGATTTCTCTTCCCCCAGATTTTGCCCCAGGGAAGGGCTGGTCTTATTCAAATACAGGATATGTATTACTGGGTATTCTTATTGAAAAAGTAACCGGCAACAGCTATTCGGAAGAAATTGAAGACAGGATTATTGAGCCGCTTGAATTGTCGAATACATTTCTACCTGGTAATTCAAGCGTTATTCCAGGTACAAAGCATGCCCGTGGATATGTCCAGCCAGACAAAGCAAGTGAGCTAATAGACGTTACCTATTCTAACCCAGGTAGCTCGGATGGAGAAATGATTTCTACTGCTGATGATTTAAATAAATTTTTCTCTTATTTGCTCGGTGGTAAACTACTGAAAGAACAGCAACTAAAACAAATGCTTACTACAGTTCCTACAGGAAGAGATGGAATGGATGGATATGGTCTTGGAATCTTTGAAACCAAACTTCCAAACGGTGTCTCGATATGGGGACACACAGGTGGTGCTCTAGGGTTTACTACTCTTGTTGGAGCTAAACGTGGAGGTAAGCATACATTGGTAGTCAATTGGAACAGTTTGGGTAGAGCGGACAGCCCTAGTCCTTATAAAAATATTTTACTTGCTGAATTTAGTAAGTAAAAAGGGTGTGCAATTTCTGCGTGAATTTTTATTATATATGCGAAAAAAGCATGCACAATTTTTGTACATGCATAATAGAAAGCTATGTCTTGTCTATGTAAATATATGCTTGTTTTATACAAAATGTGAGTGTTTTAAATAAAAATTTAATGATAAATGTGTAGAGCGTCTAGAGAAGAAGACGCTCTGAAGGTGAATATACAGTAACGACTATTCATCTCAATATATGTAATTTATGGGAAATTGGGAACAACTTAAACAAAACGGCTTGTTTCGTAAAATGGACTAATACCCAGAAAATAATAAAGGGCTCCCTGGAAGGTGCCCCATGGTTAATACTGAGGTGACTATGCATATTGTATGTATCTTAGTAGATAAGGTGAATAAAAGGCTCACTTGTTGTTAAGTGTCCCTGAAAACAAGATGAATCTTGCTGGCAAAGAGTACACTATATTATATGTAAGCTTTTTGAGATACAAAACATGTTATAAAAAATCATTCTTTAAAAACGTCTGTTGTGAGGGTAGGTCTTCGGGGTAAAAAATTAATTGTAGAGTTTAAGTTGAGGTTACTTATAGGATACTAAGTACAATTCGTTAATTCTCTATGCTGAATGTTGAAAAAGAATTATGTGTACTAAAAAAGCACCTTACACAAGTGCTCTTTTTAAGGATAAGTGGAAATAAGCTATTTAAAAAGAAACGAGGAGTTAAAGTAAGTTAACTCCTCAATACAGAAAAGAGAAGATATAGTATGCGTTTACTATTTAGAATTATTCAGGTATGCCTCAATGAAAAAGAGGACCTTTGAACCGTACTTTTTCTAGGATTAAATAGTCAAACAAACTGATAAAGAGAAATATATTATAAAAATCCCTATACACAATCTTCTACTGTATATAAAAGGAACTCAATTTAAAAAGCAACTAGCAAAGCTAGTTGCTTTTCTAAAAGAAAATTTAAGAAGGAACTTTGTAAATTAAGTGGATATATAGTATGGACAAGATTTAAGAATCTATACAAAGAGGCATAGAGAATATCTACTAATTGGAACAGAAACAAAAGCGTTATTTTAACTAAAAGAGCATCCAGTCATTAGTTGGACGCTCCTTGAGCTTAATTTCAGATGTATCTCTAACTGAATAGTTTTCACTAAAATTTACAATAGCAGAAATTTTTTTCTTTTTATTATTTGCGACATGTCCGTATAAGTGGATTTCATGTGTTCTATATTCTTTTGATGGATTAATTTTGTCAACTACAATATCAAGATTCATATCTCTTTTAAAATAGCCAATAGTTACTAGTTCAGCAGTTTTTTTAACTTCTGGCCATTCTTCACTGTATTCTTTTGGAATGAAGTGAGATGAAACAAAGTGTATAAATAAAATGGGAATAGTAATAAAAGCTATAATCACGATGCCGTAACGTAATAAGTTTCTTTCCATAAAGTGTCACCTGCCGATGATGTTTTGTTTAATCAAGTTAACAATCTATATGTTAAACCAATATTAACCAGATTTTTATTCATTAAAGTGACACTAGCCTTACAAATTTGTAAGGTTTATTAGAAAGATTAGCTTAATGGAAAATCAAACAAAATCTTTATTTAGAATAAATTTATTTCTGAAAATAAAAAAGCCCCTTCAGAAAATAAAGGGACTCATATTATTTTACCTCTGATCGCTAATTACAGCACTGCTATTATTAGAAGATAAATTTGTTAATGGATCATATGGAGAACCTGATATAGTACCAACCAACAAGGCTATATCAACTGCATTAATTGGACTCCCCCACGAATTTCCGGAAAATTGGAAGACAGCCTGATCAACAACAAATCCTCGTGTATTGTACACGACATTATCAACAATATAACCAGTAGTATTTGGGTTTAAATAAGCAGGTTGGCGTAGAGAATAGAAAATATTATTTTGAGCTAATAAATTAGTCATATTGCTAATTTGAGTCACAAATCCTCGGTTTATAACCCAACCGGTAGAAGGACCAGCTTGCGGAGGGCCAAAGATAACATTGTTAATGATGCGATGATTAGTTCCGCCGATTTGAATGAATTCAACAGGATATGGATTATCACTAGTCATTGTTAAGCCATCAATAGTAACTCCATTACCGATTACTGTAAAAGGGATTGTTGAGGCTTGTAAGTTAATGAGTGTACCAGGATAGCCTTTTAGGGTGACACCTGCTTTGTTAATCAATATTGTTGTTAAAATTGAATATGTTCCTGGTAATACATGAACAGTTCCGGTCGGTGATACAGCTGCTATTCCCTGCTGGATTGTTCCAAATGGATTAGTTTGTGTGCCATCTCCACCAATCGCTCCTGATTGAACATATATTTCAAAAGGATTCGGTTGAATAGAACCAGTAGGACCTGTGTTGCCGGTAGGCCCTGTATCTCCGGTAGGCCCTGTGTCTCCGGTAGGCCCTGTGTCTCCAGTAGGGCCTGTATTGCCAGTAGGGCCAGTAGGGCCAGTAGGTCCAATCGGCCCGCCTGATGGTCCAGTTGCCCCAGTAGGTCCTGTGTCACCAGTAGATCCTGTATCTCCGGTAGGCCCTGTATCTCCAGTAGGGCCTGTATCTCCGGTAGGCCCTGTGTCTCCGGTAGATCCTGTATCTCCGGTAGGCCCTGTATCTCCGGTAGGCCCTGTATCTCCAGTAGGGCCTGTATCTCCGGTAGATCCTGTATCTCCGGTAGGCCCTGTATCTCCAGTAGGGCCTGTATCTCCGGTAGGCCCTGTGTCTCCGGTAGGCCCTGTGTCTCCGGTAGGCCCTGTGTCTCCGGTAGGCCCTGTGTCTCCGGTAAGACCTGTGTCTCCAGTAGGTCCTGTGTCTCCGGTAGGCCCTGTGTCACCACTAGGTCCTGTATTGCCAGTAGGTCCAATCGGCCCACCTGATGGTCCAGTTGCCCCAGTAGGTCCTGTACTACCAGTAGGTCCTGTACTACCAGTAGGTCCTGTACTACCAGTAGGTCCTGTACTACCAGTAGGTATTGTAAATGTCGGAGTAGGAGAGAAAGTAGGGCCAATTAGACTCGGGTCTAATGTAGATCCAGTTAAGGAGTCATCTGAATTAAATTGGTCTCCTTTTGACATAATCCACCTCCTATTATTAACTCTTTACTAATAGATGCGGATAGAAAATAGATTATGCAAATAAATAATTAATAATATGGAGGACTGCCTTTTTTCAATGATTCCATATGGTACTGTATATAATTTATAAGGAAGGTGTCGGGATCAAAGCTTAATCATTAAATAAGGGCGCAAGTACATAGCGCCCTTATTTAATGATTTGTATCTAATTGATTCGTTTTCAATACATAAATTTAAGCAGAACAACTCTTTCAAAAATAAAAAATGAATGATTTCTGAAAAGGTTATAGGATATAATCCTATTTTTATAATAAAATTGACAAACCCAGGTTATATAAGGAAGGACTGACTATATTTGTATGCAGAATTATTGAGAAAGTTATATTTAGGAGGATCAAATATTAGCGAATCATTGTGTAAATCATAAAGATTATAGCTGTAATATAGAACGTTGCACAAAGGAAGATTAAAAAACAATTAAATATCGCATTCATTTTAACACCGCTATAGTAGAAAAAATTGATTCTTAATGTGACATGTGAAGAACGATATCATTATACATGGAAAGAGCAGCCGAGAAAATTTGAACAGATAAATGAGTTCTAGCTTATCTCCTATGCATAATATTAGCGTAACATTCGAATTCTTCCGTCATTATAAAATAAAAAGAGCACCTTTAAACAGCGCTCTTCCTCGAAGTGATTAATCAAATGTACAGATAACAGAAAGCCCAATGGAGGTATATTGAAAAGTGTTCTATATATGATATGTATCTCTAAATAAAAAGGTGATGAAAGATAAAAGGGGCAGCTTGCAAAAGCTGGCTGCTCCAATAAGGGATGAAACTTTAAATGTAATTATAGTATGAGCGGAATATTGAATTTTATTCAGGGGAGTAGAGTTAAATAAATAAATTTAGGCTGTTCCAACTTGGTTTTGGTCTGCAACATCAGCATCAAATGTGTTTGTCGCGCTAACACCGTTAAAAGTATTTACGACAAATCCGACATTAGAAGAGCCAGATCCATTATAAGCTTTCGTATTTTCTTTCGGAGATACGTTATAAAAATCCCCTAGATTGAAAGCACCATTACTGTTTTGAACGACCAGATTTCCAACAATAGAAGGCATAGTATCCACCTGCTTTCCTAGAAGGTATTTAAATTAGCATATGGTGTATTCGTCTAGAGGTTCATTTGGTCTAAGATTTCAAAGTTATTGCTCGTGAAAATTTTAATAAAATAATCTTTTGCGCGACACGTTTCCTTATAGGTGTGTAAACAAAAAATGGAAGGGGCATCAATTTGATAACAACAACGGATTGAGTGAATGTAAGAATGAAAGCCGTCAGGTTGAGCTAGTGCCAATTGATTTATACCAAAGGGTACATTAAGAATAGTAAGTAGCTATTTTAAATGCCCCTCTCTGTTGGTGTGGGAATCTCACCATCCGTATCAGATTCTAAAATAAAGCAAAAGAGTAGTTTTATAAAAAAATGTTGTCTGATAATATAGGTAGATTATTATGTATTGATTTTTAAATTTATACATGTTAGTGTAAATATACACCTTTTCTTATTTATCTATGAGTAGTGTCTGTAGAACGAATAGAATAAATTAAAAAAATCCCCTTTTGCACCCAAATGCAGAAGGGGATTTTTGATAGAAGAATAAAAGAACTATAATATTGTAAAGAAAAATAAGACCTTCAATTATTTAGAAAGAAATGAAACTCTCTTTTCTTGAATCATTATTATAAAGTATTTCATTCGGAATATAAGAAAAACAGTTATCACGATTTTATCGACACGTTTCGATATAGAATTGGTCGTCAGAATCATAGTGATTTGAAATTATATCACTTTCTTAATGCAAATAGATGTTACATTGTTAAAACATATTAGAAAGGAAACCCAACGTATTTTATGAGATTTAGAGTTATTAAGTAGAAATCAAATTGAATAAATAGAAGGGAAACGACATCTACTGTTTCCCTTCTTGTTGAAAATATATTATTTAAGCAAAAAACCGAACAGAGGACCAATTAAATCTTTAGCTGATGAGCCAGTTGATAAGAGGATGTTAATTTTATCAATAATATTAAAGATATTTTTAACATTTTCATCATGGGCTACAGGAATAATGATTTCGTTATTTATAAATAGTGAACCAATTGATTGTTCAAGCGCAACTCTCATTCCTTCAGTGCCAGAAATTTTATAAGAATTTAGTGAAAATCTTATTGCATTTAGATTTTTTAATAATAATATTTTAACATCCTCTGCTAAAGTGGAATCAGTTATATTTTCTATTAAAATATCAATATCTTTAATTAAATTAGCAATCTCTATACTGTTAATTTCGCTCTCATGGAGGTTATATATAAAATTCATATGATCACTGATAAAGGATAGTGCAGTCAACGTTTCGCTATTAATATGACTTTTAAATGTGCTCATATCACCATCAAAGTTCATTGAAGAAAGGGCTTGTTCAATATTAGATAAGAAATTAAGATTTCTCTCATTATTTAATATTTCATTTGCCTTTATATACTCCTGTGTAGTTAAAAAAAGATTTAGCATGGAATTCATCGAAGTTAGTAGTGCAGACCTATCATTTGGGTCAATTTTAAACACTTTTGACCAGGTTTCCTTAAAAGAAGTATCAAAAGTTTTAATTGTTCTACAATCATCATAAGCTTCCTTTAAAAGCGTATGTAGTTTATTTGCTGGATTCTCCATTTAAAAATCCCCCTTGTTTAGTTTTTATTATTTTATTAGGACAAATAGGAAAAAGACCATTGAAATTAAGTTAATCATTATTTGTTCGACAGGCTGAAAGACTATCAGAAATCAAAAGAGAATATTGCATGCTTAGATTACAACTTAGACAAAACATAAAATGAATTCAATGTATGAGTTATTAAAATTAAAGGCGGAGAAAATAAAATGGGAAAAATGAAGTGTGTGGACGGAATAACATTAGAACAAATAGCTGAAGATATAAATTACAGTTCTGGTTATCCCTATAAGAAGCATGCTCAAATAATAATAATAAGAATAAAGTTCATTGAAGAACTTGCACCTTACTGTCACACGGTTTTATGAATGTTAACTCTTGAAATATGATTTATAGTAATAACATAAGAAATTGACGATAGATCAACCGTAGACCCGGCTGATCTTTTTGATTATTTAGTTAAAAGGTATTATATGATTTCTTTAATGTGTTTAGATTGCGGATGTGTATTAGTAGTTGTATTAACGAATGAAAACGGTAATTTTCATTTTCTAGATACCTATATCCAATAGAAAGTAATAATAATTTAGCCCTAATCAATCTTGGAATTGATTAGGGTACAAATACTGAATTTAATATGCCAGACTTATCAGCTATAACAAAGAAGACCACATGGAAATACACTTGCCCTAAATAGAGTGTCATCGTACAATCTACGAAACCCCACATTCATATTAAATGTAGGGACTGTAATCAAACATTAATCGATGAAGATGAATAATTATCTCCCTAAACCACCATTTTTTCTTTATTCTGATAATTATCATGATATACTATATATACGCGAGATTCATAACATTAATCAAAAAACGTACATTTTTAATTAAATGTACGTTTTTTGATTAAAAATCTTTTATACTATTTAAAAATAAGATGGAGGGAGAAAATGATGTCAAACTATACAAGTATTCCTCGAATTGATTTAGTAGAAAGATTTGATTTTATTACAATTGATTTGGAAAATAAATTTTTTTATATTCAAGTCCTTGATGTAAAAAGTAATAATATACTATTAAGAATAACTATGAATTTAGAGAAAGATACAACAAAAGTGGCCGGGAATGGACGTGTAAAGAAGTATACTGATGAAGAAATAAAACATCTACTAATAGGTTTGAAAATAACAGCACAGTCTTGTATAGATAATAATTCGTATAATGCTTATGAACTTAAAAAATATCTTCAAAGTTAAAAATATTAACAGAATAAGTAACCCACTGCGCCCCTGTAAAAAGACATGAAAGTAGGAACTAATTTTGGAGTGTAAAAAGATGAATTATCAACGGAAGGAATTCATTTAGTACCCATTTTCTTGTCCTCATATCAAGACAAGAAAATGGGTATTCTTTCAAACTAAGACACCAAAGTGGATACTTTCTAATTGAAATCAACACATTAATGATTCACCGGAAATACTTTGAGTAATCATATTTGTTATAAATTTTGATGTCACAAAATCATTAGGTGAATGGAAATAACAAATTTCTTGAATTGACTGTATGAAAGTAGATGTTTTCTTATTTGAAAAAGGTATTATTTTTTAGTTGTTGTTGTATATCTTGTTATGTATAGAAAAGATGAAAAATGAGCTCAAGGAAAGTATACTTATTACAAATAGAGAATTTGAAAATGCATGTATATAATCTATGAAAGAGGCCATTTCTAAAGTTGTTGTTAAACTAGTAGAGAATATGATGCTAATGCCTACAACCGCTAAAGAATTAGCCAAATACATAAAAGTTGTGAACAGTCCTGAGGCAACTCCAATATAATTTTGAGGAATTCTGCTTAAAATGGTGTTTGCTAAGGGTGTTGTAGCAAATCCCAGTGCAAGTCCGTAGACAAATAAAAGTACTATATATTCTACAGTAAATAAATTATGCGCATTAATTAAAAGCAATTTAATGAGTATAAATGTACAAATACTCATTATCAGTGCACCAACTTTTAATACCATTAAGCCAAATTGGTTCACTATTTTGGAAGATAAGAGTGAAGTAATGAAGAAACCTAGACCAATCGGCAAGAAAATCAAGCTCATATCTGTCGTATGATAATGTAGGCCAAAGTGTAAGAAGTAGTTAAGGATAAAGAAAAACGAAAACATACTCATATAAATTGTCAGTACTGAACTAATTCCAATTACAAATAACCAATTTTTAAATACAGATAAATCTATAAGCGGTGATCGCTCATTTTTTTGTTTATTTCTTTCAATAAGGATAAAGAAAGTAAAACCTAAAAATGATAGGATAAATATACTTAAAATCCAAGGATTCCAACCATGTTTTTGTAATTCAGATAATGGATAAATAAACAATAATATACTTATCATTAATGAAATTGCACCAGTCCAATCAATATGTTTGGATGGTTCTCCTTTAGATTCAGGAATAATAGGCAGTAGTAAAAGTACTAGGATCCCAAAGGGCACATTACATAAGAATACAGTACGCCAACTGCTATTAAAGAGGTTCCAGTCGACTAATAATCCACCTAATATTAATCCAAAGGTGAAAGCAATTCCAATGACAGCACCATATAGACCGAAAGCCAGATTCTTTTCTTTTGATGGAAAAATGATTTGAATGATTGACAAAATTTGCGGCTGGATAAAAGCCGCTGACAAACCTTGTATAATTCTAATAGTAATTAAAGACAATGGATGTGAGCTAATTCCACCAATAAAAGCTGTAAGTGTAAACATACATATACCAATCAATAATATTTTTCTTCTCCCGTATATATCACCAAGTTTACCACCAATTATTAGAGACGATGCCAGCCCAATCGAGTAGCCAGAAAATATTAATTGTGCTTGTGAGAAATTTATGTGCAGCTCGGATTGCATAATGGGTAGGGCAATCTGAATCATATAGGTATTTAAAGAGATTAGAAGTGTTGGAAGCAAGATAATTGCTAAATAAAACCATCTAAATGAAGAATACGTATTTGTTTTTTTTAAGCGAATTACATTCATAAATACAGCTCCTTTATATAGCTAATTTTTGCTTAATAAAAAACATTATTTTTATTTCCAAGTAGTAATTTGACTGACAACTAGTCAAATGATTAAATATATAGAAGGAGGGGGTATAAAATATGGCTAGAGTTACAAAAAGTGCATCAGAGAGACGAAATGAAATATTAGATGTTACAGAATCCCTTTTCAAACAAAAAGGTTATGAAAAAACTTCAACAACAGATATTACCCGAACACTAGGAGTAGCACAAGGCACATTGTATTATCATTTCAAATCAAAGGAAGCGTTAGGTAATGCATTGATTAATCGCCAACTAAAAAGTATAAAAAAACAATTTATTGAAGTGATTTATAATGATTCACTTTCTACTTACGAAAAAATTGCATGGATCTTTGTGTATGAACTTGATGATCCAACAGGGCATATTGAGATTTTTAAATATCTACAACACGATAATAATGCGATTCTTCGTCAAATATTACATATACAGACGATTTGTCAATTTACGCCAATTTTAACGGATTTAATTATCCAAGGTAATAGAGAGGAAGTTTTCCATGTTAATAATCCAACACTTACAGCAGAATTTTTCCTTTCAACGATTCACCATTGGGTAGATTCATCATTATTCAAATGGACTCCAGAAGAAAGAATTGCAAGAATTGTATCCATTCAACCAACTTTTGAACATTTATTTGGTGTTGCAAGTGGAAAATTTGACTTACAACTTTTAAGAGAAACCGTGCAAGCTAAGTTTAGTTATTGAATAGGAATAATGTAATTGATATTAATTATCATTTACATTATATATTTTTGACTGACAGTCTGTCAAAGTTTTTTATTTGTTAGGAAGTACGAAGATGAGCAATCTTATGGTTAATAAGATGTTTGTTTTTAGAAGGTATCATCCCACATAGTTATAGGAAACAAAATTCTTTATTGAATAATAAAATTGTTATAAAAAATCATTATAAATATGTACGCAGTAATTTATAAATTATTCTCTAATGTATTTAAATTATATATCTGAAGCAATCTCTTTATAAAAATCACCCGTTTTCTTACCCAATAACAATGCTAGATATAGTAGTATCCATTTTCACGTCCTTGTACAAAAGTAGAAAGACATGAAAGTAGGAACTATTTTTTTAGTATAAAATATTGAATTATCTAAAGCAACTGTTCATTTGGTACCCATATCAAAGTGGATACTTTTTAAGTACTTATAATTAAATGTAACAGATCGAACACAAGCGGCTGTAATGAAAATGCCAAAAAACGTTAAATAATATCTTCTTTATGTGGAAAAAATAAACCTTTAATATTCTGTCCCATATTTTAAAGAAAAGTTCAATTTGTCAACGTAATGAATACAAGTCACGAATGTGTTCTTTCTTTTCAAGTTCATTTGACAGCAACATTAGTAAAGTTCTATACTGAATAAACGTTTAAATGTTCGAATAGTCGAACGGGGAGGGTAATCATGAGCAAAAAAACAATAAACATATTAAGGGAATGTACTCCTATTTTCTCAATTTTACAGGATCTAAATCGTCAAGATATACTGGTATTACTTTATGATGAAGGAGAAATGTCGGTAAATCAAATAGTAGAACGACTTTCTTTATCTAGACCAGCTATTTCACACCACTTGAAGCATCTTTTAAATGCAAAGGTAGTTACTGTTCAAAAACGTGCAACTGAAAGGTATTATGCCCTTTCTCTTGAAAGCTCCATTGTATTGTTAAAACAACTAATTGAATCATTGGAATATGACAACGAATTTAGGGAGTGATTAGCAAGTTGATGTGCACAATGATAAAAGTAGTATTTTAAAATACTACTTTTTCTAAAAAGGAATTAAAAAATATTTATTGACAAAAATAAAAGTGTCGAATAATATTTTATTTACAAAGCGTTCGGATGTTCGAACGTTCGAACATAAAGATTTTCGAAAAATTTTTTAACATGATCAGGAGGAATCGAAATGAAATACAGTGAACAAAGTGAATGGCGTGAAATACAAAATTATTTACCTAAGAAATTTCACTTTACAGGAAAGTATCATCCAACAGAAGAATGGTGGAACTGGAAAGGGCACGAGGTACATTTAGATTGTTTTCGGAATAAAACAGCACCTGTTAAAGTTATTTTATTACATGGAGTAGGTACAAACGGTAGACAGATGTCTATGATTTTAGGTGGTCCGCTTTCAAAAGATGGTTTTGAAACAATTGCTATTGACATGCCTACTTATGGAGTTACAAAGGTGAAAAAAGGATCAGTAGTAAAATATGATGACTGGGTTAATTTAGCATGTGATTATATTGATTATGAATTACAACGTGATGATAGACCCATCGTACTATATGGATTGAGTGCAGGAGGAATGGAAACTTACCATGTTGCTGCGAAGAATAAGAAAGTAAAAGGAATTATTGGCATGACATTCTTAGATCAAAGAAATCAACAAGTTCGTGACGAAACATCTAAAAATCTTTTTATGAGTCGTGTTGGAATACCAATGGCAGGAATTTCATGTAAAATAGGGCTTGAAAACATTAAAATGAAAATGAGCACAGCTTCTAAAATGAGTGCTTTATGTAATGATGAAAGAGTGATGGAAGTATTTAATCGTGATAAAACATCTGCTGCAAATAAAGCAAGCATGAAATTCCTAGACAGTTATGGTAATTACCAACCAGCAATGGAACCAGAAGAGTTTGATGTATGCCCTATTCTTTTAACACAACCAGATCAAGATAGATGGACACCATTGCATTTGAGTACACCTTTTTTAAATAGTATTAAAAAAGTAGATGCAGAAATTGTACATTTAGAAAATGGAGGTCACTATCCAGTAGAACAACCTGCGTTAGATCAAATGCATGATGCTATCGTGGAATTTATTAATAAAGTTATAAAACGTTGCAATTGAAAATATATTAGTGATAGAACTCCCTTGAGCAATAGGGAGTTTTTGTATTCTCGGTATACAATATCATCTATATTTAAGGTTTACATAGCGTCTTTTATAAGCAATAAATATAGCCATTAATGCTATATTTATTAAGAATTAGAATTTTTTCTCTTTCAAAAGTTATATGCAAAACTATATACATCCTTTTAATATTGGCGATAAAGTAAAAGTTCATACCGGTAATGCTGTTAGAGTGGTTTCTCTAAGTGATTTTGTAGTACTTGGTGAGATTTAAAAAAGTAAATAATTCAAAAAATCACCTCTATAGCAATCATTTAAACTTTAAATCTATTAATCAATTTTTTTGTACCAAACATTCTAATTTTAAACACGAAAAATGCATATGTAAAAAATTGCGAGTTGATTTATCGCCAACCTGTAACTATAATGGTTACAGGTTGGTGATAAAAAAATAAAACGCCACTCTAATTTTTAAGATGAATGGAGAGGTTATGACGTGAATATGAAAAAAGTCGTTTTAGCAGGTGCATTAGGGTTTGCAGCTTTGGCAGGTACAAACTTACCAGGATTAGAAATAACAAAAGCGAGTGCTGCAGTTCAAGAGATGCATTCTACAATCGAAGGAAAAGTAATGGAAGTAGGTAAGAGCTCTTTTGTTTTAGAAACTGAACATGGGGACCAATCGGTAACCGTACATCATGATTTCCAATCGGATGTAAAAGTTGGAGAATATGTGAGAGTAAAGGGCAATGGACCAATGTTACAAAATGCATTCCACATTTTTGCTACAGCGGATTCTATTGAACATATTACACTAGCACCTGGTGTACATAAAGGTTTTGTAGTAGGACATGTTAGTAAAATATATCCTTTAGAAGCTAATGGGAATTCTGGTGTAGATGTTGAATTTCCTACAGAGGAAGGAGAGATAGGTCTTGTGTTTGTTGAATTAACGCAAGGGCAGTCATTTCAAATGAATGATATTGTTCAAGTTGAAGATGGTTGGTTTAAGACGAACCCTCCATTTACTTATGATGGAATTGAAAAAGTAAAATCAAAAATTGATTTTGCAAAAAAACAAGTGGAACAAAAACAATGGGCATGGTCTTAATGTAAATTCATTTTTAAGATAAATGATGAAATACTATTCTTCTGTCAAAAAATATATTATTTCCAATGTTAATATCGATACAGAAATAAAATAATTCAATCTTGTTTATGATGTCATCCAAAAGTATACATGTTTTAGTAGATATTCATGATTCTCGTAATCATGAACAAAACGCTAGCTTTTCATACATATTGAAAATGCTAGCGTTTTAAATGTGTAAATTTAGTATTTGATTATCTGAAAACGTGTATAGATCCGCCTTATTACTATTCCTCAAGCTCTATCCATTCTCGAGACCATACTTCAATTCCACGAATAATGGATTCTAAAGCAATTCCCTTTTGAGTTAATGAATATTCTATTCGAACTGGTGTCTCAGGGAAGACTGTACGCTGAACGATCCCTTCTAGTTCTAATTCCTTTAATCTTTCTGAAAGTAATCTCCCGCTGATAGGAAGAGAGGATTCGAGCGTACAAAAACGTTGTGGTCCAGAAAAAAGTTGGTAAATAATTAGTGCTGTCCATCTTTGACTAAAAAATTTCATTCCTTTTTCAAAGCGAGGGCATAATGTCGAAACATTCATTTCCTTCACCTCCTAAAAGGAATTATACACTAACTTGTAAATAGTAACAAACAAACTTTTTTATAATCAATTACTTGACGTACCTTAATAATAAATATATACTCACTTACATAAAGTAACTAAGTTATTTTGTGTAACTGTTTTTGTTGGCTAAAGATGTAAGGCTACATATTACATATAGGCTATGAAAAAGAACATCATATCTCAAAGTACTTACGTTTTGTAAGTTGAAGAATAAAAGAATAAAAAATATAAAAATGGAAGAGAACTTTTTAGAAATTCTCTATATAGGAGGTACCTTATGGTTACTACAGATACAATTCATATGTTAGAAGATAAAATTCAATTTATACATCAAGATGGAAAAGAGATTTATCTTGTTGGGCCTATCAAATTACCAATCAATTTATATGGAGAAACAAAAATTTTTCAATGGTATTCTTGGCTACAATCTAATGAAGTTACGGATGGTATAGAAGGAATTATCGAGAAACTACCATCTCTTAATTTAGCAGATATGCAACAATCCAGTGTACTTGTGTACGGAGATTTTGAAAATAGTGAAGATGCACTGATTCGTATGCATAGTATTTGTCATACGGGTGATATCTTTGGTAGTAAACGTTGTGATTGTGGGTTCCAATTAAAGCAATCTTTACAAATGATTACGGAAAACGGAGCTGGCGCTCTATTTTATCTAGCAAACCATGAAGGAAGAGGAATTGGATTATTCAGTAAAGCAATGACGTATATCCTACAAGAAAATGGCTTAGACACGGTTGAAGCTAATCTAAATTTAGGCTTTGCTGATGACGTTCGAAATTACGAGGACACTATTGAGGTATTAAAGGCACTACGTTCAAAACCTGTAAAACTAATTACAAATAACCCAAAAAAACTTGAAGCATTGCAAAAAGCAGGGCTAAATGTTACGAGCCGTGAACCTTTATGGGGAGATGTCTCAGAATTCAATGAGAAATACTTACAAACGAAGATTCAGCGTTCTGGTCATTTTGAAGGAGGACATTTACATGGGTGAGCATGAGCAATATATGAAATTAGCCCTTGAAAACGCTAAGGCTATGAAGGGACAGACTACTCCTAATCCACTGGTTGGGTCTGTAATTGTAAATGATAATCGAATTGTAGGAATCGGAGCACATATGAAGGCAGGGGAACCACATGCCGAAATACATGCGATACGTATGGCGGGAGAACAAGCACAGGGTGGTACTATATATGTCACTTTAGAACCCTGTTCTCATCATGGAAGAACAGGCCCTTGTGCCGAAGCAATTGTGCAGGCAGGAATTAAGAGGGTTGTAGTTGCGACACTTGACCCAAATCCAATTGTTTCTGGCAGAGGAATTAAAATTCTACAAGATGCTGGTATTGAAGTAATTGTAGGAGTGTGTGAAGAAGAAGCGAGACAGATGAATGAAGTCTTTAACAAATATATTATGACAAAACGCCCATTTGTAACGGTTAAATCTGGTGTTACATTAGATGGGAAAATTGCTACATCTACATCGGATAGCAAGTGGATTACATCTGAAGAAGCAAGACAGGACGTACATCAAATACGAAATGAAAATGCAGCTATTTTAGTGGGGGCTAATACGGTACAAAAAGATAACCCTTCATTAACAACTCGTATTCCAAATGGACGAAATCCAATTCGGGTGATAGTAGATTCTACATTACGTATACCATTGGAAGCGAAAGTTGTAACTGATGGGGAAGCCCCTACATGGATTTTTACAACAAATAATTATGATGCAGCGAAAAAGCAAGCATTAGAACATGCAGGTGTCAAAGTATTTGTTACTAATGGAGAAAAACACATAAACTTACATGAAATGCTTGATATTTTAGGAAAAAAAAGGGTTTCTTCTCTTCTTATTGAAGGTGGGGGAGAGGTGAATGCATCGTTTGTTGAAAATAAATTGATGGATAAACTTGTATTATATATTGCACCTAAGATTATTGGCGGTAGAATGGCACCTAGCTTTGTAGAAGGTACTGGTATTACTAAAATGCAAGATGCGATTGAATTTAAGGACATGTCATTTACGCAGATTGGAAAAGACTATAAATTTATTGGTTACCCTTTATATCGTAAAGATGTGGAATAGTAAAATATATAATTCACTTATATTCTCCGTATATAAAAAGCTGAAAGGAGCGATGAAGAGTGAAGTTTGGATTTGATATTGATGACACATTGATTGATTTAAGACAACATGCTTTTCAACTATATAATAAAAAGTTAAACAAAGAAGTAGGATTAAATGTATTTCATTCTTTAAAAACCATTGAAATACATGAAGCATTTGGCATGACCTCGGAGGTAGGTGGCCAAATGTGGAACAGTTTACTTGATGAAATCTACTATACTTCTTGTTCACCGTTTCCCAATGCAGTAGAAACGTTACAAGAATTAGTAAGTCAAGGACATGAAGTCTATTATATAACTGCACGACCTAAAGAACATGGGGAACAAACAAAAAAATGGTTATTGGAAAAGGGGTTTCCGGTACACAAGGATCGCTTTTTCTATGGAATGAAGGATGAAGAAAAAATACACTTCATACAAGAAATAAAATTAGACTATTTCTTTGATGATAAGCCAACTGTCTTAGAAACTTTAATAGACAAGTCAATTAAGGTGTATGCAAAGAACACTTCGTATAATCAACATCTTAATATACCACGTATTACAAATTGGACAGAATTAGGAGAAATCATAAAGGAAGATATACATTCATCTTAATGAATAGATTTGAAATAACGCTAAGTAAGAAACAATTTTAATATTTCTTAAAAAATATAGGAAGTATAGCTATCAATTTATTGTGTAATGTACTAGGGCTGTACTTTTAATACGGAGCAAATAGGACGATGAAAAAATAAGAGAAAGATTATTGAGTCAATCTTATATGCAAGTGTCTTCTATATATCAATGATGGGTTCTCCTGGTGCTACAATACTTGCAGAGCAGAAATGAAAGAATTAATGAAAAACCTTGCAGATAAATTCTGCAAGGTTTTTCATTAAGGAGATAAGACGGCCCAAAATTCACAGTACCATGTCTACACTTTTTTCATTAATTATTTCGGTAGCTTTTGCTATAGTAGGGGCGTATGTGACTTTTAGCTACAAATGGACTCCTAGGTATCCATTTGTAGAAAATTTAAGATTCTAGTGCAGTAATTAATTGCTGACGTTCTTTATCTCTAAAAATTTTAATTTCATGTTTAAACTCGTAATTTCCTGCTTCAAATCTTGCCCATTCCTTGCTTGTCCAATATATAACATCTACATTTGCTTCTAAGATTACAGAACATACTTCTACTAATTCTTCTTCGTAAAATGGAGCTTCTTTCGCTAGTTCAAAAGCTATTACTTTCGGATCTTTACTATTAATTTGAAGTTCCCTTGAAGTTTGCCCTAAATACTGCCATGGAGAATCCAGAGATTGCACATGGCCATTTCGAATTTCTTTAAACTTTGATGGAGAATGTATTGTAGCAGCAAATGTAGATTTACTTACTCCAATTGTTGCTCCTAAAATAATAGAACCAATAATAAGTTTTTTAATCATTTTTTCAGCCCCTTTAATTATTTTGGATATGCTTCATTTTTATACTACGTTCTTGTTCGTGTAAATAAAGATAATTTGACATGGTTCTTCATTTTTCTTAAAAACTGTATATTAATTGAATGACATAAATTTACCTGAACCAAAAAAGTTTACCTAAGTAAACTTTTTTGGTTCAGGTATTCATTTTTTGTATAAAAATTAACTTTAAAAATATTCACTTATTTATTGATAAAGTTAAAATATACAATTTTTAACATTTCATTTTCCTCTTCCAATCGTTTAATTTTAGTTTTAGGATCTTCAGGTTGCATCCTTATTTCACCTATATTCGGCACTCTCGATTTAAAACGATTTTATCATCCACTATCAGAATGTAGTAATACAAACATAAAAGGTAGGTGTATTAAAAAAAGTGTTGATACACCATAAAGATCTATTGTTAAACCATATGCGTCGCATAGTGTTCTATATAAAATTTAATTAATTTAGATTCAATACTACATATTAGTCACCGTATTTTTTGGGGAGTGATATGTTCTATTGACAATTATCTTTATTTTAATTTATATATATGCATAATTACATGTTATTGACGATTGATATCCAGTTATATTGTAACTATAATAATTACACCGGTGTATAAAATCGATTGACTATAGTTAAAAGTTTTATCTATGATTTAAATTCTAAATAATATTTATTTAACTTAATAATAAGATCATAAAGGAGTAAGAATATGAAGAATTTCGTAAAGGTAGGTTTGACTACAGGAGTGGTGTTATCGACAATTATGCCTTATGCAGGAGTCCATGCGGCAACAGAAGAGTTAAAAGTGGAAACAAAGGAAGATACGTTCCGAACAGGTAATTTAACAGCACCTTCTCAAAATTCGGCAGAAAATGTAGCAAAGGATGCGCTAAAAGGAAAAACAGAACAAGCATTATCATCAAAGCAAGTTAATACTGAATCCAAAGTTAATTATAATGTTACGCAAAGTCGTAAATCTTATGATGGCACTACATTGGTACGTCTTCAACAAACATATGAAGGACGTGATGTATACGGATATCAATTAACAGCACATATTAATGATGATGGCGTACTTACGAGTGTTTCAGGGGATAGCGCCCAAGATCTACAACAACAGGAAGATTTGAAACAACCTATTACTCTATCAGAAGAAGATGCAAAGAAACAGCTTTTTAACATCTATGGGAATGATCTCACATTTATTGAAGAACCAGAAATTAAACAAGTGGTATATGTAGATGAGAATACAAATAAAGCTGCAAATGCATATCAAATTACTTTTAGTGCATCTACACCTGAATATGTATCTGGTACAGTATTAATTGATGCTTTTGGAGGTAATCTATTAAAAGAACTCGTTCAAAAGTTGGGGATACAAGTAGATAGTAGTATTGTCCAATCCGCGACATCAAATAAATCACAAGATTCCTCAAAATTAACAGGTACAGGAAAAGATGACTTAGGTATTAATCGTACATTTGGAATTACACAACGAAGTGATGGAACGTACATGCTTGCAGATTATTCTCGTGGTAAGGGAATAGAAACGTATACTGCGAATTATAAAGATTATAATAATTATAGAAGAAATGTATGGGGTTATCTGGATGATTTAGTAACAAGTAATTCTACAAATTTTACAGATCCTAAAGCCGTTAGTGCCCATTATTTAGCAACGAAAGTATATGATTTTTATCAAGAAAAATATGGTCGTGACAGCTTTGATAATAATGGACAAAAAGTAATTTCTGTCGTTCATGGCTGGAACACAAATGGCACGAATAAAGGCAATCCTAAGCAATGGTTTAATGCATTTAGTAATGGGGCTATGCTAGTATATGGGGATCCAATTGTTAGGGCATTTGATGTGGCAGGACATGAGTTTACACATGCTGTTACAAGAAATGAGTCTGGACTTGAGTACGCAGGGGAAGCTGGTGCAATTAATGAGGCTTTATCTGATATTTTAGGTGTAGCTGTTGAAAAGTATGCAAATAATGGGGTATTTAATTGGACGGTGGGAGAACAATCAGGTCGAATTTTTAGAGATATGAAAAACCCCTCATCAATATCTTCTAGATATCCGGAGGACTATAGACATTATAATAACTTACCTATTGATGCTGACCACGATCATGGTGGCGTGCATACAAACTCTAGTATTATTAATAAGGTAGCTTACCTGATAGCTAGCGGCGGTAATCATAATAGCGTAAATGTCCAAGGTATTGGAGAAGATAAGATGTTTGATATCTTCTATTATGTGAATACGGATGAATTAAATATGACTTCTGACTTTAAAGAATTAAAAGAAGGTTGTATTCGTGTAGCAACAAATTTATATGGTAAAGATTCATCTGAAGTACAAACTGTCCAACAAGCTTTTGAAGCGGCATATATTTAATAATACATTATAATTTTTTTCCTGATTATAAATCGTTATTTTTGGATAAGTATATAATGACTAATATAAGTTATATAAAACAAAAAACCTTGTAAAAATTCTACAAGGTTTTTTGTTAAAAATACGAGCCGTATCAAAAATCTACAGTACTACGTCTAATCTTGTTTCATTATTTAATTCGATAGTATTAGTAGCATCCGTTGGAGAATCATTGTTAGCTTGGCTTGACTCCTTCTCCTTATCAGCACGGAACTTGTTTAACATCTCCATAATAATCCATAAAGGTACACCTTTATCTTTTAACATCTTCCATAAATCCATTTCAGTGAATTTTGGACTTGTTTGTTTCACATCTTTGTCTGATGACCGAATATCAAATTTTATAGCGACACCATTAGCATCTTTTTTCCCCTGTGAAGAAGGGGAGTCTTTAGTGTTTTTTAATGTATCCAAGTTTGAATACATTGTAAATTGATTTACCCTATGTGTATTTGTACTAATTTCCATTCTTTACACCTATTTTCTTTATATTTTTACATATAAATATTATGGGTTGAAGGAGGTTTTGTAAATACAAATTTATGAAACTACTACTATCTAAAATTATTAAAATATAAACTTTTAATAGATATTCTTATAAGTATTTTAGTAGTTGAATAATTTCTTTTTTAAACTCTGGACTTGCTAATTTTAATAGCTTAGGGACTTCTCTAAAGTGTTTTACAAGGGCTTTATTGATTTTATTAGAGTATTGCTTTTTGTCACCTGTAAGCAGGTCTACAATGTCGTTTTTTAACGAAGTACTCACTTTCCCCCATAAAAATTCTGATTCCGTCTTGTGTTTATCAATAAATATTTTTACTTGATTAATAAAAGGATCATTTTTATGCTGAATAGCATCTTGTAACTGTGTAATTGTTATCACTTCTGCTTGAAGGGATTGGTTCATAGGAGCTGGATTAGCATTTTCGGCAGCACTTACATTTGTTGCGAAAACTCCAATACCACTACATCCAATCATACTAGCCAAAGCAATTCCTGTACATTGTTTTACAAATGATTTTGGTTTTCTTGCGTTCATAATAAATCTGCCTCCTATATTAATATTTTATCTTACAGGTAAATGTTACCATGTATAGCGATGAGCTGTGCATGAAGAATGTTACAGTATAGTTAAATATTAAAATTAATAATTTTATAATGCTATGCTCAAAACATAATCCGTTATAGAAGTAATTGGATTTAGTAGTATTAAAGTTAAGCTACTTCATATCCAAAAGTGAGTAGCGTATATTTAAACATAAAATTTAAATCTTAATTTAAATTTTATGTTTAAATATACATCATTCTATGTTTTAATAATATGGATAATAACTTTCAATATTAAATAGGAGGTACGACGGTTACATAGGGTAGGGAAAATTATTATTGATATTTCAATAATTTAACAGATTAGAATAATAAACTATTATGTTTTCTTTATAAAATAAATAACATATAAAGAATATAAAGAATGAGTACTAATAAGTGTATTATTTTAAAAGTTTACTAGAAGGAGTCGCTTATTATATGAAAAAAGTAAATAAGGTAGCAAAATGTTTTGTTGTTGCTTCTGTACTTATGTCAGGGGCATTTAGTGTAGAGTCTTCCTCTGCATTTGCGGAATCTAAAGGGACTGTTGAGGACCTTAAAAATGGTGGTAAAGTGTATAATAGTTTTAGTACGACTTATAACGCTAAGCAGAACATAAAAAATTCTATTAAAGTTTCCTTTATTGAAGATCCATATGCAGATAAGAAAATTGCAATTGTCACAACGGATGGTAGTAATATTGATGCGAAATATGAAATCAATGGCGAATATTATAATGCAGGGCTTAAATGGCCATCTGCCTATCATACAGAAGTAGAAATAACGAGTGATGATAGCGCTCAATTCCATAAAGCGGCTCCAGTTAACACAATGACTTCCGCAAAAGTTACTTCTGAAGTCGGGTATACATTGGGTGGTACTGTTAAGCTAGGGGTAAATGATAAAGGACCAAATGCTGATGCGAGTATCACAGGTAGCTTTGCTTGGAAAGAAAGTGTATCTTATGATCAAGCAGATTATAAAACTGTTTTAGAAACACTTACGGACAAAAAGTTGAATTGGAAAGTAGGGTTCCAATCCTTTAATTATCCAAGCTGGGGTATCTATAATCGCGATTCATACAATACCTTATACGGTAATCAATTATTTATGAAATCACGTAGCTATAATGAAGGTATCCAGAACTTTGTTTCAAAAGACACTGTACCAGCTCTAACAGGTTATGGGTTCTCCCCAAATGTAATAGCTGTTATCACGGCTGATGAATCAGAAGCTACCTCAGATTTGAAAATTACAAATCGTAGAGTATCTGATCAATATAATATCGAATGGGTAAGCTCAAAGTGGTGGGGAACAAACAATAAGGATGTACACAATGAATTTTTCACTAATTACTATAAATTGGACTGGAAAAATCATAAAGTACTTCTTGATAGCCAAGCTGCTACTGAAGAGCAACTGAAAGGGTTTAAAGATGTAAACAGTAAGCTTAACAAAGGTCAAGGGATTTTATCTTTTTCACTAGCTGATAATCAGTTGAAAGCTACAACTAACAATGCTGGATATGGGGTTAGTTATGAAGATATTAATTGGGGTATCTTTGTAAATGGGGAGAAGGTCCATACTTTTAATGAAAAAAATACTGTGAGTGATATTGCTAACACAATTAATAATCTGAAAATAAAAGGGCCATATATTCAGATTAAGAAAATATAATATCCATTAATTTTTAATTATGTCGATAAAAGACTAGAGATTCACTATTTTAAATAGATAATCTCTAGTCCTTTTTTATTAGTGAAGAGAAAATGTTCTTATAAAACGCAATTAATATCTGATCAGTTGTTAAATCGCTATTTTAAATATATAATTAAATGTCTTGAAAAAATTGTGATATAAAACACATATATCATTTTTTGAAGTTTATTAATTATAATTTGAGGTGTATACATGGGGAAATCTCGCGAACAAACAATTGAAAATATTTTAGAAGCGGCTAAGAAAAAATTTGGAGAGCGCGGCTATGATGGGACAAGCATTCAAGAAATTGCAAAAGAAGCAAAGGTGAATGTAGCTATGGCCTCGTATTACTTTAACGGAAAAGAGAACCTTTACTTGGAGGTATTTAAAAAATATGGTTTTGCAAAAAAAATACCAAATTTTCTTGAAGAAACGCAACATAACCCTAAAACTGCTTTAAGACAATATTTAACTTTCTTTATTACACATATAAAAGAACATCCTGAAATTGGAACGCTTGCATATGAGGAAATTATCAAAGAAAGCTCACGACTAGAAAAAATTAAACCATATATTATGGGGAATTTTGAACAATTAAAAGAAATCTTATTGGAAGGGAAAGAACAAGGAGTTTTTCATTTCTTTTCGACAAACCATGCGATTTATTGGATTACCTCCATTGTCTTATTTCCGAAATTCAAAAAATTTATCGATTCGATGAATCAAAAAGACTCCGACGATATGCAAATAGAGTGGATAACAGATGATCTTGTAAACAGAATTATTTCTTCATTAATACATAATCCTACACTATAAAATATTCCTTCATTAAAAATGAAACTACAACTGAATCATTTTCACGATTTATAAAATTAATAAAAGGTATTCATAGTTATATTCACTGTCATTCTTCACCTAGTTAATTATTTAAGGGTGAATAATTAAAAAAACTGCTAGTGCCATATGTATGTGTTGAAAAGCATTAGTTACGTAATAATTTGTAAGTTTATAAATTACATAAAGAAGAGATTTAAAATATTTCACATTTCTAAAAAAGCCCAAAATCAACACCTACAGAAGTATTTGTGAGTGTTGATTTGTTATTTTTCAGAGTAAGTTACCAAGATTCATATATCACAGGAGGACTCTTAATACAGCATGCACATTATAAAATTCATGTATATAAACATACGCTAAACTAAAAAAAGACAGTAATTCAGTAATGTTACTCATGAAATTAAATCATCTATAAATTCGTGTAATACAATATGAAATATTACATATACAGATAATAAACGTTCATAAAATGTTATATTCTTTGATGGAATATATAATTGGAGGAAACATCATGAACAAGAATTTAAAATTTACTCAACTGATACTTGGTATTAGTACAATGGCATTATCATTTGGAAGTATTCAAACACAAGTATCAGCAGAGGAAACAGCACCGTATAATGCGTTACAAATAAAACCAATTGGGACAGAAACATTAAAAGATGACATTGCACATGCTACAAAAGCGGAGGAGACATTGACTTTTGAAGAGCGTTTAAAAGTAGGCGATTTTTCACAACGACCTACACCGGTTATGAAACGTGATGAAAGACAATTAAATAAAAGCTATACTTTGGCAGAACTAAATAAAATGCCTGATAGTGAACTCATGAATACACTATCCAGAATTTCTTGGAATCAAATTACAGATTTATTCCAATCCACTCCAGATACAAAAGCTTTTTATCAAAATAAGGAACGCATGAACGTTATCATTGACGAATTGGGAAAACAAGGGGAGATTTTTACAAAAGAGGATTCAAAGGGAATTGAGACATTTGTTGAAATATTACGTTCTGCTTTTTATGTGGGGTATTATAATAATGAGCTAACCTACTTAAAAGACCGAAGCTTCCATGACAAGTGTTTACCAGCATTAAAAGCAATTGCAAAAAATCCGAATTTCACATTGGGTACAGCTGAGCAAAATAGAGTAGTTGCATCGTACGGAAAGTTAATTAGTAATGCTTCTAGTGATATTGAAACGGTGCAGTATGCGGCAAAGATTTTAAAACAGTATAATGATAACCTACCTACGTATGTAAGTGATTATGCAAAAGGACAAGCTGTATATGAAATTGTGAAAGGCATTGATTATGATATACAGTCTTATTTACAGGATACGAATAAGAAACCTAATGAAACAATGTGGTATGGAAAGATTGATAACTTTATAAATGAGATTAGTAGAATTGCTCTCGTGGGGAATATAACAAATGAAAATAGTTGGTTAATTAATAATGGCATTTATTATGCAGGACGTTTAGGGAAATTTCATAGTAATCCAAACAAGGGGTTAGAAGTTATTACACAAGCAATGAGTATGTATCCTCGTCTAAGTGAAGCCTATTTTGTAGCGGTAGAGCAAGTTAAAACAAACTATGGTGGAAAAGATTATAGTGGAAATGTGGTAGATTTACAGAAAATACGTGAAGAAGGAAAACAAAAATATTTACCTAAAACATATACATTTGATGACGGGGCTATTGTCTTTAAAACTGGTGATAAAGTAACAGAGGAAAAAATCAAGAGATTGTATTGGGCAGCCAAAGAAGTAAAGGCACAATATCATCGTGTAATTGGAAATGATAAAGCATTAGAACCAGGGAACGCTGATGATGTACTAACAATAGTAATTTATAATAATCCAGATGAATATCAATTAAATAGACAATTATATGGATATGAAACAAACAACGGTGGAATTTATATTGAAGAGAAGGGGACCTTTTTTACATATGAGCGTACACCAAAACAGAGTATTTATAGTTTAGAAGAGTTATTCCGTCATGAATTCACTCATTATTTACAAGGTAGATATGAGGTTCCAGGTTTATTTGGAAGCGGAGAAATATATCAAAATGAACGATTAACTTGGTTCCAGGAAGGGAATGCAGAATTTTTTGCAGGATCTACACGTACAAATAATGTTGTTCCACGTAAAAGTATTATAAGTGGATTATCATCTGATCCAGCAAGTCGTTATACAGCTAAGCAGACTTTGTTTGCAAAATATGGATCATGGGACTTTTATAAGTATTCATTTGCACTACAGTCTTATTTGTATAATCATCAATTTGACACATTTGATAAGATTCAAGATTTAATCCGCGCAAACGATGTGAAAAATTATGACGCATATCGTGAATCATTAAGCAAAAATACACAATTGAATGCAGAATATCAAACGTATATGCAGCAGTTGATTGATAATCAACATAAATACAATGTACCTCAAGTAACAAATGATTATTTAATACAACACGCACCAAAGCCGTTAGCTGAAGTGAAAAAAGAAATTGAAGATGTAGCAAATATAAAAGATGCAAAAATTACAAAACATGATTCGCAATTCTTTAACACATTTAGCGTGGAAGGCACGTACACTGGTGGGATATCAAAAGGTGAGTCTGAAGATTGGAAGACGATGAGTAAACAAGTAAATCAAACTTTAGACCAATTATCCCAAAAAGGGTGGAGCGGCTATAAAACAGTTACAGCCTATTTTGTAAACTATCGTGTGAATGCAGCTAATCAGTTTGAATATGATATTGTTTTCCATGGTGTTGCGACAGAGGAAAAAGAAAAATCGACTACTATAGTAAATATGAATGGACCATATAGCGGGATAATAAATGAAGAAATTCAGTTCCATAGTGATGGTACAGAAAGTGAAGACGGAAAAATTATTTCTTATCTATGGAACTTTGGAGATGGCACAAGAAGTACAGAAGCCAATCCTATCCATGTATATGGAGAAAAAGGAACATATACTGTAGAACTAAGTGTTAAAAATAGTATAGGACAAGAAAGTAAAGAACAAACAAAAGTTACTGTAAAACAAGATCCGCAAACAGGTGGATCCCTCGAAGAGGAGAAGGTACTCCCATTTAATACCCTTGTAAAAGGAAATCTAATTACTCCTGATCAGACAGATGTTTATACGTTCAATGTTACAAATCCAAAAGAAGTAGATATTTCTGTAATAAATGAACAAAATATTGGGATGACGTGGGTACTTTATCATGAATCAGACATGCAAAATTACGTAGTTTGTGGTGAAGATGAAGGAAATGTTATAAAGGGGAACTATACAGCAAAACCAGGGAAATATTATTTGAATGTGTATAAATTTGATGATAAAAATGGTGAATATTCATTAGTAGTAAAATAATTATATTTCCTATATTAAAAAGGGTCTGTTATGAAAAAAACAGGCCCTTTTCAACAAATTACTATGAGGAAATTCAATGTCACTAATATCGTATCAATAAATGAGAAATAACTCCATGTACTACGTATTGAGAAATAAAAAACACTTTTGTGTAACAAGTGGTCAATCTAATTAGCCAACCACTTGTTACACAAAAGAAAATTAGACCCTACAAGTAATAGATGGGTAACTTAAATAGAATAAGTAAATGTCTTGTTTTAATACAAGTTTTTAATTAAAACAATACCAGTATGCTTATATTGATATATCTAATATTTCTTAATGTAATAATTTTAGATATTACAGAAGCGATTGTTTATAAAACAGTATATGTATCCACCTTCTTGTCTAAAAAGTAACCATTTTCATGTCTTTCTACAATACCTGTAGAAAGACGTGAATCTCTAAAATAATATCGCATGAAAAATCATTGATAAATAGCCATTATCTTAAATTTTGTTTAGACTTTTCGAATTCGAGACAAGAAAATCTAAACTACTTAGCCAATAATAATACATGTTTCATAAAATATATTGGTTTTAAAAGTATGCACTATTATAAAAACATATTGAAAATAAATCAAAGCATCCCTAATTAGTCTGCGTTATAGGGGGGATAACATGCGACATCCATTTCTAGATACAAATTGAATATATAGCTACATTGTAAAAAAGAACTCTTGTTAATAAGGGTTCTTTTTTACAATGTAGCTATTTTTCTTAAGAAAAAATTAAGAAGCTTTCTCACATTTTATTAAGAATTTCTATTTATATTTAAACATGTGTTAGAGAGATGTCCGTTCTTATTGAAATCTAAAGGAATAAATAAGTTCACATATAATCGCACAGAAAAGAAAGGTGGAAAAGAAAGATGAAAAAAACATGGATTGCAATAACGGGATTAGTTGTTGTGGGTGGCGGATTATTAACTTATGCGGGAGGAGACACAATAGACCGATTTAATCCGTTAGTAAAAGAAAAAGATGTGTATGCTCTTCCAAAAGAATCGGCAAAACCTGATCCTGCACACGATGGAAAGAGATATTTCTACATGTTAAATGGAGTAGATGAATCCGGTAATGAAAACACCATTAAAGTAGGGGCTTCTGGTAAAGATGACTATGTAAATTCTTATTTAAAGCTCCATATAAAAGGAAAATATGTTTATGAATTTGAGGCTATAAAAGAGAATGAAGTTCCTGAAAAAATAAAAGAAAAACTAAAAAATAACTAACAAATGTACCGACCTAAGGAGAATATTATGAATAATTCAGTTGTAAATGTAAAAAGCATTCAAAAAATATACGGTAAAAAAAGGGGGAATCAGTCACATGCTTTAAGAGATGTTTCGTTCTCGATTCAAGAGGGGGAGTTTGTTGGAATCATGGGACCTTCAGGTTCAGGAAAAACAACATTATTAAATGTAATTTCAACATTAGATGCGGCAACGGATGGCATTGTTGAAATTGATGGTATCGATATCATAAAAATGAAACAAGGAGAACTTTCTGACTTCCGTTCTCAAAAATTAGGGTTTATTTTTCAGGATTTTAATTTACTTGAAAATTTATCAGTTTACGAAAATATTGCTTTGCCACTATCGCTGCAAGGTGTTCCGTCAAAACAAATTGGCCCAAAAGTCAAAAGAGTGGCAGAAATGTTAGGGATTTCAGAAATTCTTTCAAAATATCCTTCTGAAGTATCTGGTGGACAAAAACAACGTTCTGCTGCAGCACGTGCACTTGTACATGAACCTGCTATTATTTTAGGGGACGAGCCAACAGGAGCATTAGATTCGAAAAATGCTACAAGTCTTTTAGAAGCAATGAAAAACTTAAATGAAGAACAAGATGTTTCTATTATGATGGTTACACATGATCCATATAGTGCGAGTTATTGTAAACGTATTTTATTCATTCAAGATGGTGAGTTGTTTAAAGAAATTCACCGCGATGGTACACGTGAAGCATTCTATAAAGACATTTTAGATGTACTTGCAGATTTAGGTACACAAAAAGGATAAGAGGAAGGAAAACTATCATGATTTTTAAACTTTCTATGTCAGGACTAAAAAGTAAGCTGAACGATTATATTGTCTTACTAGTTGGACTTGTTATGTCAATTTCAATTTTTTATATGTTTCAAACGTTAGCATTAAATGAAGCATTTGTTAATAATAATGGTCCCATTCGTTCAACTGGTATGATTTTTCAAGTGGGATCATATCTACTTGGGATCATTACATTTTTCTATGTTCTTTATGCCAATTCTTTCTTAATGTCCCTCCGCCAAAAAGAATTTGGGATGTACATGATGTTAGGCGCAAAAAAACAAAAGATTACATTTCTTATGTTTGTAGAAACACTTATTATTGGGGCAGTATCTTTAGTAGTTGGAATTACGGTAGGAATAGGGCTTTCACAAGGAATTGGTAAACTTCTTATGAAGCAACTGGATTTTACCGCGAGTGGTTATCAAGCTTTTTATGTACCATCGATGTTAGTTACTTGTATGTTCTTCTTGGTATTATTTATGTTATCTGCCATTATGAATAGTGTGAAATTATCACGTATCTCCGTTCTACAACTTGTACATGCAGACGCTTCAGCGGAACGTACAATGATTAAAGGTAAGTGGACTGGAATTGTTTCATTTCTAGCTATCATTTTATTAGGAAGTGGCTATACTTCCATGATTTATATGAACAAATTAAAAGAGCAGGGACCTTTAATTGCGATGCTCACAACTACGGCAGGAACCTATATGTTATTTACTTCTTTCCTTCCACTTATTATAAAAAAATTGAAAAGTAATAAAAGGTATAGTGAGAAAGGTCTTAATGCTTTTACCTTTGCACAATTAAACTTTCGTATTAATAGTTTATCAAAAGTACTCGGAACTGTAGCTATGCTGGTGGCACTTGGTGCAGGAGCAATTTCTGGTGGAATGGCCTTCAAAAATAACGTAATAAAATCAACTAATAACCTTGAAATATACGATACAGTCATTCATAATCCAACAGCAGATGAAATGAATATTCTAAATGGTATTTCATTTAACGAGAAGAATGAATACCGTTATAAAGTAGACGATAAATATATTTACTACTTAAAAGAAGATCTAGAGAAAAAACGCCCGCTTGTGCAAGCAAAGGATAAGGGGAAAGTAAAAAGAGTGTCTCAAAATCTTCCTGTAGGAGCAACTACAAAAAAAGATGGAGAGAATGCAATTCTTATTCCGAATGAGTGGGGGATAGCTTTGGTCCCTCTTCAACCAACCTATTTAAATAACATGAGAAAAATTATAAAAATAGTAGATCAAAGAATGTACGATAAAATCCCAGAACAAGAAAACACCGTTGTAATTGGAAAAACGGATGATTTTATAAAGTATTTAGATACATGGAAAAAGATTGACGAGCTACAGCTAGTAAAATATAAGGATATCACGGATGAAGATATCTTTAGTAAATATAAGATATATGCTAATATTCACGCCGGTGCCAGCGGAACAGTATTTATGGGGTTCTTCTTAGGTATTGCTTTCCTTGCGATGATGGCAAGTTGCTTAATGTTTAAGATTCTTTCCGGTTCATCAAAAGATATTGTACGCTATGAAATGCTTAGTAAAATTGGAGTACGTCATGAATTATTAGCAAAATCCATTTATAAAGAGTTATTTTTAGTGTTTTTATTCCCAGGGATAATAGGTATGATACATGTGTTATTGGGTATGAAGATTTTTGGTTTCATCTTAATTGATCCATATTTCCGTATTTGGTTACCAATCTTGATTTTCCTAGTTATCTATTCTGTCTATTACTTTATTACAGTTCAATTATATAAAAGAATTGTTCTTCCGAAACAAAAGCAATAAGAATATATTCGCTAACTATAGATCACTTAATATCGAAGAATTAGTATGAAAAGTCTTTTATAAAGACCTAAAACAAATTGTTAATGTTTTGCGTCTTTGTTATTTAAAGGTATTGACTTCATTCTAGTTTAATTAAATTAAATGATGAAAATTTTAATTTAGAATGTTAGGTCTCAAATATTAACCAAAATTAAAAGTTTAGACTTTCATGTCTTTGTACAAACAACAAGTGACAGGGGAGGTCTACTTCACATTTTTGAAGTGTTCGTTAAAAGTATATTTAACGTAAACAACACTTGTGGTAATCTAAAATTTTCATTTATATCCATCAAGAGATAGTCCTTATATACCAATTATAGAAGGATTCAAATTATGTATTTTTTACATAATAAAATGGAATTCAAACGAATAATAAATAGAGTTTAAGTCCATAAGTCTGTAAAAGAATAAAAGTTCAGCAATACAAAATTGCTGAACTTTTATTCTTTATTCTTTCCTATTCTACCTAAACTATCTTTAATAGTTGTTTCCCCAAGTTGTGTATATAGCAAAGCTGTATCTTGACTCGTGTGCCCAAGTTGCTGCATCACTTGTAGCGAGTCTTTTTCTTCCATGTATAATTTATTTGCTAATGTATGTCTTAATTTATGAGGAGACATTTTTTTACCATAAGCTTTAGTATATTTTTCTACTATATCCTGGATAGCTCTAACCGAAAGAGGCTGTGCAGTATGTTTATATTTCGACAGAAACACATTTTTTAATTCTTTCCCAGGAGCATATTTATTATCTCTAACTTCCATATACTTTTCAAGATCATTCAATGCCATTGGAGTAATCCATACAGAATCTTCTTTATTTCCTTTACGGATTACATCAATTAGTCTTTCTTTTAAGTTTATATCTTCCATACGAAGATCGGCCAATTCACTTACACGAATACCGCTACCAAGAAAGAGTGAGAGGATAGCTACATCCCGATCTTTATCCCTTAGGAAATAGAACAACTGATGTTTTGTTAAAGATTTTTCATGTTCGAACTTAATGTAATTCAAAAACTCTTGATCATCATCATTATGGAATATTTTTGATCTCATACGTTTTGCACGAGCATTTAATGTTTCTTTATCTTTATGTATTTCAATTTTAGCCATTACATTTCTATAAAAATAGCATTCTCCATCTTCATTCTCTGATAGGGAGGTGAGGTACTTAAATAAAGACTTTAAGGCCGAAATTTTTCTGTTAACAGAGGAATTCTGCATGTTTTGTTGTAGTTTTAGAAACCTCATAAAGTTCTCAACATTTTTTTTCTTTAAATTCTCTAAATCAGAGAAGGATATGTCTTTAATGGGCTTTAATTCAATAATTTGTTCAGATAATAGCCAATTAAAGAAGACTCTAAAATCATATACATAATTCAGTAGGGTGGAGGGAGAGGCATCATGCAATTCTTTGTACTCCACAAATTCTTCTATGTAAAAGGGCATTTCATTTAGATTTTCGTATAATTTTTTACGATGTACGGATTTTTGACGTTGTTTGCTGTAGTCCATAAAAATCACCTCATATATACTATAACAGAAAATAGATACGAACACAAGTTCGCGTTAAATTCAATTTTTACACAAACTTATTTACATAATTAAATTATGAGATACTAAAATATAATCATTAATGAAAGGAATAATGTATTTACTCAAATAAAAATTATAGATAATTAAGTGAGAAATTTGTATTTAACCAAAAAAAATGGTGGAAAAACTACATATAAATGTATTTAAAATAAAACAAATTATATATGTAAATTCATGCAAAAAATGAATATATGAAAACAGTTTAAAATTCGTTATCTAACATGTATTAGTTAATTTAATCATGATTTTGAGGAATTAATTAGATTAACATAAGAAAAAATCCTATATATTAATAGGTAATTTACTATGAAATTTTTCAATGAATAGTTCAGTATTTAATAATTTCTATATAAAGTATGGATTACATAGCCACATACCAATACACAAAGATTAATGCAATTGACCTCGAAATCCCTAAATACGGTATTAGATTTTTATTTAACTATCTTATTATTCGTAAAATTGGTATTTCGTGCGAAGTTATAGTGTGTTTTTATATCCACCTTCCTTTTTTATTCATGCAAACAGAGTTTATTATCTCTTTTCATCAGCAAGTAAATATTTAGTAGTAGATACGTTTACGTTTGCTTGTCGGCGTGGATTATGCAGTTACTAACCAAGGCACAATCAGCATAAAAAACCTTCTCCAATCATCATTATTAATTTATTGTACTGTCTGATATTTTCCTAATTTGGAACGTTGATGGGTTTCGCATACTTAATAAATACCAAAAAGCAAGTCTGCTGGAGCAAACTTGCTTTTTGGTAAAGCTTTGACAACTCAAAAATCATTTGTCTATATTAATCACTAATAAAAATTTATGTGAATTATTACGAACACTTAATATGTAAATTAAAATCATAAACCCTTACATATTGCTTTTAATGATTACTATAATTAATCGTAAACATTAAAACAATACTACCTCTTAAGGTACTTATTCAAAATTCCCCTTAATTTACGAAGGTTGTATTTTTGACTTTCCAGTCTTCAAGTTTAATGCTAACCCAAAAACCATAGATACCTAGTGTAATAACTGTAAGAACTAGCCATTTAATCCAGTTACCAAACAAACCAACTGCCGAACCGTTAAATTTCATTCTATGCCCATCAACCACCGTATGGTTAATTTTCCAGCCATAAACCATACATAACGCCCACGGATAGCAAATACCAAACGTGAACACTGTAATAAGTGTTCCCAAGATACTCCAACCAATGAAGCTCAAAAGTCCACCATCAAAGAAAGACTGACGTCCCCATTTTGATTCTGGTCCATAGCTACTTCCTGCATTAACATTTATGTTAATATTTTCTGTCATAATACACACTCCTTTGCCAGTTTATCGTGATTAGCGCACTTATTTTATACAATATAGCCTTGCATATTTTACCACGAAAATGTAACTTTCTTAAACTTTTTAAACGTTTAGTTATTTCATTCATACCAATAAGTTCAAAAACTACACTCAATGCTGCTAAGGTCTAAGAAAACAACTAGAATGTTAACTGTGATTCTGTTCCTCTCATTGTCAGATATATTAAGTAATTCATCTATTTCTTCCCACTTTAATTTCATTCCACTATAACAAACATACGTTTCATATATATAAACTAGTTTGCATACAATTCGTTTTTACATGATAAATTGTATTTTATTTCTTTTAGAATTGGAATATTGGGTACTTTCATGTATGTGCGCTGCTTCAACAGGGAGAAATCCGTTCCCATGTAAAATTGCATTTGGAATCATTGATACTAAATTTCATGTAGAATTCAAGTGAAAAAGGAGCAAATTAAATTGCTCCTTTTATCGTTATAAGATTTTTAACTTCTATCCTTAAACACACTATCTAGGGTTCTATCTTAGGATCTGAACTTATATCTTAAATCCACCAATTAATTCTTGAAGTTCTTCGGCCATCTGTGCTAATTGTACTGCTGAAGAATTTATCTCCTCCATAGAAGCATGTTGCTCCTCAGATGAGCCGGCTATCGTTTGCATACTTGAAGAATTCTCCTTCACAGCCATAGATATTTGATTAATTGATGTATCGACTTTCATTGCATCACTTGTCATTTTATTTGATAATTCTACCATACCATGTACTTTTGACACGATATCATTTGCAGATTTTGAAATTTCATAAAAACTTTGTTTTGTATCATTTGCAACCTGAATTCCCGACTGCACTTCAACTCCTACTTCATTCATAGCTTTTACAGTCTCATGTACATCTGCTTGTATTTCATTAATTAAGCTTCCAATTTCCATTGAAGATTCGGATGATTGCTCCGCTAACTTCCTGACTTCATCGGCAACAATGGCAAATCCACGCCCCTGTTCTCCTGCCCTTGCCGCTTCAATCGCTGCATTCAATGCTAATAAATTTGTTTGTTCTGCAATAGTTTGAATTGCTTCTAATATACTTCCAATTTGCTGCGATTTCTTATCTAATAATTTAATTACATTATCGGATTGAGAAACGGAATGATGGATAGACTGCATTTGCGTTACAGTTTGTTCTACTAATTGTTCGCCCTCATTGGCTTTTTGTTTTGTGTATAAGGATGAGGCCGATACTTCAGAAGCATTATCAGCTACGCATTGAATGTTACGCGTTACCTCACCAATTAATTTCGCTCCAGACGCCACTTCATTATTTTGAACTTCTGCACTATTCGATATGTCTTCCATTTCTTTTGTAATTTGTTCTGTCGCAATACTTGCTTGCTCTACGCTGGCAGTTAGTTCCTCAGACGAAGCAGCCACATGTCCTGCAGATGTGTTAATTTGAGAAATAATATTACGTAACGACTCTGCCATTGTATTGAAACTACCACCTAATTGACCAAGTTCATCCTTTGAACGAATATTTATTTTCTCAGTTAAATCTCCATGACTAATTCTTTGAGCTGAAATAACTAATTGTCTTAATGGATTAATAATAGATTTAAGAATGAAGAAAATTACAATTCCACCTAACAACAATGAAGCCCCTATTATAGTGAGTGTTTTATAAAAAATAGGATTGGTAGCTTCCTCAATTTCTTTAATAGGCATTACACCAGCTATTTTCCAACCTGTTTTTTTGTTTGTTTTAAAGCTTATGTTTCGATCCTCACCATTAAGGCTATAAGTAATTACTCCATCTTCTTTCTTGTATAGTTCATCTGCTAATGATTTCTCTAATTTCTCACCTGGCTTAAGTGTAGGATGAACAACTATAGTCTTATCTTGACTTACTATAGATACAAAGCCTTGTTTTCCTATTTTGATCATTTTAGAAGTTTTTACGATATCATCAATATTCAAGTCCACACCAATGACACCACTTTTATCAGCATTTTGCTTTGCAATTGCTATTACCATATTTCCTGTAGCTTTTGATTTATAGGGAGACGAAACAATAATCTCTCCATTAGCTTTTACTGCATCCTTATACCAACTACTTTCTAACGGGTTAAATCCTTCAGGTATTTTTCCAACGGGTGCATGAATAAATTGATTATTACTGGATGTAGTATAAATTGTCTCTATCTCTGGATGTAACTGTATATATTGATCAAATTTACCTTGCATATTTTGCAATTGGTCAGCGTTATAATCACCTTGTGTAAGTATCTTTGCAAAATGAGTTACATCTACATGTTTATTTTCTAATTCATCATCAACTATCTTATTTAAAATACTCACATTATCTTTCGCAGTTTGTAGAATTGTTTCATTTAGATCTGTTTTTGCTTTATCATAAGACGATACTCCTACAATAAGACTTGGTATAATTAATATTGCAATAAATGCCATAGACAACTTCGTTTTAAGCTTCATTTGTTCCAATCTTTCTTTTATATTAAACACTAGATGCTTCTCCCTTTCATTTTTACTACTGATATAGTTTATTTAAATTTTTCTCCTTTATTTTTTCCACATTCATTTATGGTACCTTTCGAAATGAAACCATAATTACATCCTATTATCTGTACTTTCTTATTTTGCGATTTATATTTCACAGTCAGCGTTTTATCTATCCTCCTTTCGAATATGTTATCTTTTCATTTTCAGCAATTCTAAAGCTACGAGTTGTTCCCAATAAAATAGATGAAACATAACCTTCATTTAATTTAGTGCTATTCCAATCGGATGAAATCCTTACCATTATAAATTCTCTAAAACTTAACTACGTAAATTTATTCTTTACATGATTATGTTTAACAGCCTTTGAACCCTTCGAAATGCATCACTCTATTCATGAATCATTCACTACGGTCGATTTTGTTGTAAGGGATAACTAAACCATAAATTCTAAATAGAAGAATAAAATAAATTGGAGGACTTCATTGTAACACGTATACACAAGTTTTAAATATTAAAATTAAGAAATATTTTTTATCAATCTTTACAAAAAAACACCCAAGAATTAACAAAGATATTGTTTCGTCTGTTTAATCTCTTACAGAAAAACGGACGAAAATCCCATAGGTATGAGAAGAAAACAGTCTTTGATATCTTAGGCGTCGTATATAATTTTTCTATGCCCCACAATCATGTAGCGTAATCAAAAATCTGAAGCCCGTTAGGGTTTATTTAGGATGCAAATTTTTAAAGAACTTACACTGGATCTTTAGAAAAAAGAAAAAATATTATATGAAATTAAACTTATATAATATTAGCTTGATGAGCATGGTGCACCATCCACATTTTAATGATTTTATAGACCAAGCGATTTTCAAAAACCGATAGCACAATTTAAATTGTAATTTTGATTTAAATAATGCGCTCTGAAAAACTACTCTTCTTCTAAAATAGCGTAATAATATTCATCCCACCATTCATTTCCATGGGGTATACACTTCTTGAAATAGCCTTCTCTCCTCATTCCAATTTTCTCCATCACTCGATATGATGAGGTATTTTCTGGCTGACATGTAGCTATAATTCTATGTAATTTCATTTCCTTAAACCCATATTTCAATGTAGCTTGTGCTGCTTCAGAAGCATATCCTTTATTGAAATATTTAGGATTGAATACCCAACCAATCTCATAAGTATGTTCACCAAAATATTTATGAAAAACAATATGACCAATGAGGATATTTTCATCTATTAGTATCACAGGAAAGTTCTTAGCATTTTCACCCATATTTTTATTTACAAAGTTTCTTGTATCTTCTTCAGTAAAAACCCCTTCAGGTATGTATTTCATAACATTGCTATCTGATGTATACTCATGAACAGCTTCCCAATCCTTGAATTCAAATTTTCGTATTAGTAATCTTTTTGCTTCTATAAACATTTACTTTTCTCCCCTCAAAAAATCGTTACTTTATTTCAGATTCACATTTAATCCTTAAAAAAAGAACTTGCAGGAATCTCTACAAGTTTTTTTATATCACGTGAATATATGGGACAAACAAACTATCTTACCGATTCATCATAGAAACTACAGGGGTAGTACTTTGACAACTATATTGTATAACAAATATTAACATCCGCAGATTTTATTTTCGAAAATTATGTTAATTAATAAAAAAATTATCCTTTTCCTTAACTATTCTAACTTTTATTCACTTAAATAAGCGTGTAGTTCAAAATAAATCTAATACTGGGAATATGAATACTAAATTTACTCTCAAAAACAGAAACCTAACGGCATATCTGCTGAAAATAATTATAAGAAAAACGTTCTACTCCATATGAGTAGAACGTCTTCTCACTTTAATTCATATATATTTTTTTGACTTATTTGTTTTGTGGCGTATTTAAAAAATTAATAAATTCATCTTCATTTACAGGCTTACTGTAGTAATACCCTTGAATTAGATAACATGCATTTTGTTGTAACACTGTTAATTGCTCCTTCGTTTCTACCCCTTCTGCTATTACTTTCATATTTAAAGTATGAGCTAACGAAATAATAGTTTGTATAATTCCATCTCCATCATTTGAAGTTCCAATCCTATTCACAAATTCTCTTGGAATTTTCAAAGTATCAATTGGATACAAAGGTAGATACGCTAATGAAGAATATCCTGTACCAAAATCATCAATTGATAAATGTACACCATATGATTTTAATGCTTTTAACTTCGATAAAGTTTCTTTTTCATCTACCATGGCAATACGCTCTGTTAATTCCAAATCAATCGAGTTAGCTGATACCCCTACTTCTTCTATAATAGATATGACTGTTTGAACAAAGCCCTTCTGTTCAAACTCTATAGCTGATAAATTTATCCCCATCTTTAAATTTGAATAGCCCGCAGAATGCCATACTTTCAGTTGCCGACACGCTTCCTGTAATGTCCATTTCCCAATTGAAATAATCTGCGACGTTTCTTCCGCGATAGGTATAAACTCAAAAGGTGAAATTAGCCCAAGCTCTGGATGTTGCCAACGTATTAAAGCCTCTGCACCAATAACCTTACCTGCCTTACTATCAACTTGTGGTTGATACAATAAAAACAACTCATTATTTTCAATTGCATTCGATAAATCCTGTTCTAATTGTAATCGTCTTGTTATTTTTCGAGATAATGTCTCATCGTACATACAAACAGCATTGTTACCTTTTTCCTTTGCGCTATACATAGCGATATCAGCGTGTTGTAAAAGTGTAGTAGTATTTATTCCTCCAAATGGATACACTGCTATTCCTATACTAAGAGATAAGTAAAAACTATGATGATTTACTACAAATGGTTCTTCGGTTATACGAAATAGAAGGTTACACAAATCCAATAGCTGTTGCTCTGTTTGGTTATGGACAATGATTGCAAACTCATCTCCCCCTATTCTCGCTAGAGGAATAGACGGTGACAGACATGTCCTAAAACGTTTAGCAACTTCTTTTAAAACACTGTCACCAATTGAATGTCCCATTGTATCATTGATGGTCTTAAAACGATTTAAATCTATATACAAGAGTCCAAATTCACCTTGCGTTTTTTGTGCACGCTTAATGGATTTTTCTAATTCTTGTTGGAAGAATATTCGATTTCCAATCTCCGTCACTATATCATGGAATGCTAGATAGTTTATCTTATCTTGTTGTTGCTTCATCCTTGTTATGTCTTTTACCATTACATAACTCCCAAAAGTTTGTCCTGCTATCATAATAGGAACAATGGTGACATACCAAAAATGTACATCCTTCTCATTATTATTTTTCACACGTAACTGTAATGAAGACGAACTACATCGTTTCCCCTTCTTTAGAGCTGCTTCCAATTCAAGTTTATCTTCATCTAAAAAAATAGAGAAGCACTCTTTTCCTATTAATGCACCACTATCTTTTCCTAATAATATACTTCCAGACTTGTTTATATTTAATACGATACCATTTGGATCAATTGTTAATATAGGATCTGGATGATACTCATATAAGGACTTAAACCTCTCTTGATTTTTTACCAAATCATTAGATTTTTTTATTAAATCTGCTGTTCTTTGAGATACTTTTTGCTCTAATTGATTATTAAACACTTTTAATGTTTCGGTTAAATCTTTGTTTTGCATTCGTACAATTGTATGACGAATCAGTACAAATACAAAGGCAATACAATTGCCCATAATCAGTGTAGCTGAAGAAGTTTGCTCTTTTAAAGTAAAACCAATTAAGATTGCAACTGCAAGATACGGAAATATGACAAGAAGTTTCTTTCCAAATGTCGGATTAATAATAAAATAATTTCTTCTAGAAGATGCACTCCTTGGGATAGTAGCGGCAATGGCAATAAATAATAGAAAAACTCTATACAAACACCTTAATAATATGAGTGAACGATATGATAAATCATCTTGTAAATAGAAATATAAATAGTCCGTAATAGACAATCCAGTTAATACTAAGATGAAAATAAATAATTTACTTTTCGCATTAAAAATTGCTGGTCGAAAGATAAGGCTAACTCCTAGTAAAAGAAGCAATAGATCTATAATTGGGAAAATAAATGAAAGAAAAACATCTCCAATTGATAAGAATAAAATATTTGCAGAAGGTTTATTAAATAGGTACCACTCTAAGGTGAAAATAGCAGTAACAACAATACATAAATCACAAATCAAATACGCCTTTTCCCATTTGTTACATTCCATCATGATTTTATAAAAGAACGCAAAGAGAAAGAAGAATAAGAAAAACAACAAAAATACATCAGAGATATTAAAATTTTGTATTGGTAATTCTATATTAAGTACTTGAAAAGCAGATAAAAAATTCCCTATCAAGAAACAACCTATTGCAATAGTAATACAAACCCAAAACACTCCTAACTTAACTTTTCTGGATACTATAGAATAGAGTAATGAAATAAGTACAATAGTTTCAACAACTAAAGATGAGAGTCGTATATTAAAATCTGATACAAAATACTGATTCGGAAAAACAAATAAAAATATAAAGCAAAAGCTTAAATAAGCTATTAGAGCCAATATCAATACATAAAATTGCACATGTGAATGTTTACGCAATATATTCACCTTCTTAAGTCTTTCATCATTTTTTATTAAATTTGTTTCTAATTATTATTCCTATTATGACCATTTCAAAAGATTTCTTTCAAAATAAAGTAACCTCAAATTACACCTGTTAATATTCAACAATTATAGAATGTTTCTAACCGTATAAAACGAAAGGAATCTTCTGTCGGAAAATGATAAATCACCATAATTCTCTGCATCTTTTTTTCATAAAAACCACAAATATGTCTAGTACTCTAGCATGCTTTCAAATGGATTGGACAATGCTAACATCATGATTCCAAAATTAATAGATTACAGAAAGGCTTATACTGATTAGATGCATTAAATATTATCAACAAAAAAAGTTTTTATATCTCTATAAAAAAATTCCACGAAATTAAGTGTATGTATAGACTTTCCAGTCAAAAGAATATAAACAGGACAATCATTATATAAACATGTATCTCTGAGAAATTATATAAATGTAACATATACCCAATTGATGGAGCAATTATAGTTACTTATATGAATGAGTGTCCACGACAGAAATATGACATTTTTGCAAGCAGCTAATAAAAATGAAACAGAAGATAATGTTTTAAAGTAACTAATTCAAAAAAGCCTTGTAACATATTACAAGACTTTTTGAATTGGTATATACATTATAGATAGATAATTTTATTTTATTAAAATCAAGACCAAACCCATTGCTCTTTATTTGTATTCTGTTTAATTTTATCGTTAATTTTCTGGATATGGTCATACGTTGTTTTATCCATTCCATGGAAATTAGATCCATCATGAAAATCTACTCGAACCATATCACCTATATTAAATTGTTGACCTTGTGTTAAGTCCACATAAACAACATCATTTTTCCCATTTTTAGAAGGGTACTTGACAGCTACATAATCGGTATAATCTTTGTCTATTTTTGTAATTTCACCGATTACAAAATTAGGTTGACCATCTTCTTTTTCATACATTCCTGGTTTCAATGTTGTACCTTCTTTTTCTAAAGACTTAGTACTAGTACTATAATCATTAATTTGCGTTTTAACTTTTTCTACTTTTGCATTTACAGCTATAGGTGGTATGGATCTCGCCCAAAAATCACTTTCTACTTTCACTAAGTCATTAACTTTAAAGTTATGAGTATTTTTTAGAGGCACACGAAGATCCTCTGGATTTCCGTTATTATCTATATATGTAACTAATAACTCATTAGAAGAAACTTCACTTACATGCCCTACTGTATATTTCTCATAGTTTCCAGGAGCTAATTCAAAATGCTCAACAGAATTAGCCGTTAAGCTTGTAGTAAATGCGTTTTGAAGTAATGGACCATTACTATTTACTTTTACATATTCACCTAGTTTTGCATTTGCTTGAAAATCAGTATAAATAGTTACACTTTCATTTAATTCTTTACTTTCAATGATAAAATACTTTGACTGTACTTCTATTACTTTCCCCTCAACTGTAGTGTTGAACTCTTGTACAGCTGCACTTGCTGTTAGTGAATCTACTCCTGGTATATTACTTCCCGTTAATGCTGCAAATCCTAATGCACCAGCTAAGATGACTTTTTTCATATTCTAAAACATATCCAATCATATCTATTCACTAACTGATTTCCATTATCAATTAGCGTGTAATCATTATAGTTACAACTTTTAAAGAACGTCAACAAAAAGATCATTACACTTTTGTAAGGTAATAAGGTTAATAATATATCAAGTAACTTTTTCACGAAGTAAGTTTTTTTATCTAGAGAGCCCTCTCACTACATAGGATTAAAAATAAATTTATTCATCCTTATAGCTATTATAATGAGTAATTATTCACCTTATATAATAATTACTTACTATATTATTAACATGGTTATCTTACAAAAATGTAATTCTTTTTTAATTGACACTCGTACATATAAGTAACTATACTGGTTACACGATCTTGGTAAATATATCAAATAGTCCTTATTATAAGTGTATTTCTATAGATTTTTTTCGAAATAATAGTTTAAATTAACTAATTATTATTTACCTGTATTATAGTGAATTTGCCAACCTACTCTATTCTTTAAACTAAGTCATATTACTTATAAGATTCACTATAAATGATAGATTTACCCAGCTGTAATATTATTTTAGGAGTGTTACATTTTGAAATACAAATTAATTGCTACAGGAATTCTTGCTGGAAGTCTACTATCCTACTCATCTAGTGCATTTGCAAATACTCATAAATTTCCAGATGTCCCAAATTGGGCAAGCCCTTCTGTAAATTACCTAGTTGAAAAAGGCGCATTACATGGAAAACCCGATGGTACTTTTGCCCCGCTGAAACAATTGACCGCGGTTCAGCTGCCAAAATAATGGCTATAATGCTTGGATTAGAAATTAATAAGAATGCTAAACCATCTTTCCAAGATGCTCAAAACCACTGGGCAGCACCATACATTGCAGCTGTTGAAAAAGCAGGTGTTATTAAAGGAGATGGAAATGGTAACTTCCTTCCAACAGGTTTGATTAATCGTGCATCCATGGCTTCAATGGTGGCAAATGCTTATAAATTAGAAAATAAAGTTACTAAAAATAGTATAACTACATTTGAGGATTTAAAAGGACATTGGGGAGAAAGATATGCAAATATCTTAATACAAACAGAAATTTCTAAGGGCACTGAAGATGGAGAAAACTGGTCCCCTAATAGACCAATTACCCGTGCAGAGGCTGCACAATTTATTGCAAAGTCTGATCAAATCGACCACAAAACAAAGAAAGAAGAAAATGCTGTAGTTGGTGTAATAAATAATACAGACTCTTATTATGTGACTGTTGCATATAAAGATGCTAATGGCAATAGTCAAGAAGTTACTATAGACTTCCCGAATGGTAGTAACTCTAACTTTAAAAACGGAGACAAAGTTAAAGTTGCTAACAAAGATCAATGGAAACATCAAAAAATCTATGGGCAAACTGTATTTTACACTGATGTAAGTTCTATTTCTAAAATAAACGAAGAATCTAACAAACAACAAGAAAACCATGTAATGAGTAAAGATAAAGAACAAAAACTCTTAGCACAACTAAAAAAACGTTCTGGTACAGTGGCAAAAAAATCCGAAGATAGCTTAGAAATTTCAAGTGAAAATCAAACCATTCGTGCCCATGTTAATCCAAAAGTATTACCAAACATTCAGATAGGCGATACAGTAAATGTTTATGCTCAGGCATTTGAAATGGCCCCTATTCTTCTAATGGACTTACCTTTCGAGGCAAGAAACGCGATTATTCAAAAGGGAAATGAACAAAATATTTTAGAGAATCAATACAAAAAAATCAATGGAAATGTTACAGGGAAATCTGATAATTCAATCTTAGTTTCAAGTAACAACATAACTTATGAAGTTGAAACTTCAACCGAAGTATTACAAGATATTGTAATTGGTGATACGGTGAACATTTATGCTGCATCTTTTGAGTTTAGCCCTATTTTACTTGCTGGTGTTCCTGCGAAGGCTATTTCTCCTATTGTTGAAAAAACAAACTAATGTTCCACATTCTATAAATTTGTTGACTTCATCCGAAAAGAACTCCTAAGTAACATAGGAGTTCTTTTTATGAAGTTATATATTTTTTATCGTGCTCGTAAGACCTAGTATATTAATCGTAATTTACTATCTGTCCAACAGTAACTATCTTATTTTCATCGTTTTCCGACAGAAGACTCCTTCCTCAAAAATGTGAAGGGTAAAACACCAATTTTAGGTGGGAGATGAATGTCGGTTGGCATAAGACAACATGTTTGCTACCATATACTTGTACAGATTACTCTTTGAAAACTGAAGATATGAGGTTGGTTGCAGAAAAACGTTGCAACCGTAACAGCTTTAACATTAGGATGTGGATTTACTTTTGGATTAACACCGGCATTTGCAGATTCTAATAAGGCGTCTGTAAGCACTGCACCTATTTATTCTATTCATAAACAAGAACAAGATCCTTTTACTGGATATGTCATTTCAGTAGAAAACAATTATTTAGTGGTTGCTTCTACATCTACAAAAGATGAAGCTCTCGCTTACCAAAATGATTGGTGGGAGTTAGTAAATCAAAATAAGATTTTAAGGGTTCCTATTTCAGATGGTGAAAGTTACACTTTAGGTGAACAGTTAAATGTTTATGCTGCTGCATGGACCAAATCTTTACCACCAATTGCTGTAATGCCTAAAATTGAAAGAGTAATTCAATAGATTATGCTAAAAATAACAGGGCATTATTCTAATTAGAATGATGCCCTGTTATTTAGTAAAAAATTGAATACGTAATCTTTATATTCTTTTTCGTTGCTTTCTGACTTCTATCATATATTAACCTAATGCTTATCATTCTGCACCTGACGCAAGATCCTACATCTCACATTACTGTAAAGATATTACTCGCCATCTTTCATCTCTAAAATAGTAGTATCGTTTACAATCCCATGACATACCCTTTAAGAGAATTAAGAAATACCTTGTTTCATACCCCTATCTTTTACACTCTTACTGCTATCGCTAGCAAATTTAATTCTTTAATTCTATTTTCACAGATTCATATATTCTTCTAAAGTCAGTTTTTTCTTATATATACTTTCAGCAATATCTCCTACATAGCGAATATGCCACGGTTCATAAGCATATCCAGTAATACCCTCTTTACCTTTTGGATAACGAATAATAAAACCTGCACGATGCGCATTTTCTTTCAGCCATTTTCCTTCTTTCGTATTCGCAAAAGTTAGCTCTAGCTCATTATTTGCACTTTTAGAAGAAACATCCATCGTTAATCCCGTTTGATGTTCACTATGTCCAGGCTTTGCCGAGAAGCGATCCGTATGCTCTTGCCCTTTCTTTTTAACATTGTTGGCATACAGGCCTTTTTGATACTCATAGGAACGAAATCCTGAAACAGCATTCAACTGGATTCCATCCTGCTTAGCTAAAAGGAATAGTTTTTCTAACGCTTCCGCTGCTTCTTTACGAAGATGACTCTTTTCTACCGTTCCACTAAATGAAAACGGTACATTTGGGACAACTAAATCCTCTGGCATATAGTCTTCGGGTAAACCATATTCCTTATTTACTACAGCCTGTACACTAGCAAAAGAACTTGCTATCTTATTTGAAGTCCCATTTTGCTTACTATTTTTTTCTTTATTTATGGAGTTTTCACTAGTTTCATGGTTTGTCTTATATGGTTCTTTACCAATAGATATATTGGTGTAAATGATAAAGATACCTAACATTACTACTATACAAGTTAAGGTTGCTACTAATTTAAGTCTCATCATTCATTTCCTTCCTGCAACTCCTACTGTTACTCATTCATCATACTTCAACCATATCAAATCCATATTAATTCCCTGTGAACTTTTCTTCATAACGTGTTCCTTAATAGATTGATAGTATATCTTCCCGTTCTTTTGACACCCTTAAAATATCAGTTCTATTCATACATGTAGAAAAATAATCTAAAAATTTTTATAATAAGATAAGAAGTGTAGCATTCTATTATAGAAAGGTCTTGGTATAATGCTAGGTATTGATGTCAAAAAAACAAAAGAAGAGTTAATTATTTCATGGCAATTTGCGGAGGTCACGATTCCATTACGTGATGTGATTGAGGTTACCGAAGATGCTACCTATGCGGGTGTTGAAGAACCAAGTGCAATCCGTATCGGAACTGCATATGCGACAACTGATCGTATATTAATTAGAACTGTAAAACAAAATTATGTATTATTTACTACAAACAAAGTGTCGATTTTAAAAGCTATACTTGGTTAAAGATGGTCATATAAATAGATTCAAACAAAGTTCGAATAAAGCAAAAGAGAGAAGTCATAGAAATTTCCTTATTTTATTAAATTCATTAGTATGGCTGCTAACACTTTTGAATTCTTCAAAACGAAAATTATTATCTTGGTCACCTTTTGCTATATTTGAGGGTAACATGTAATTGATGCTGCAGAAGTTTGGATGCAAAATTGCATCTTTAATTCAGATATATTGATGTATAATGAAGATGAACTGCTCAACATTTTTCTTTTAAGTTAGTATGTCAAACCCTAACTACCTAAAGAACTAAGGTAAACGTATATTATGTCATTTTAATATTTTATGTTTTAGAGTTCCTCTATTTGAATCGTAAAATGTGGTTTGAATTTCACTTCAATTGTTTTGTTTCCTACGCCACCTTGGACATACAATGAATCATTGCGGGTATAGATTCGTTTAGCCAAATCCATATTGGTTTCAAATATACAATTATTTTCATAACACATTTTTAATTCAACAGTTTCCTCGTAATAACACATAATCATTACTAATTCAAATCCCAGTTTGTCTATTTTACTATATCTATATGCACCTGCACCAGGAATAAAATAATCTTCTGGTTCACTCTCGAAAATTTCCAATAATTCGTATTCATCATATTTAATATTCAACTTGAGTATTCCTAACTTATTTTATAGGTAGTGTATTTATAGTTTCATACGATGTTTATTTTGCACCGTATGAAACTAGTATATTTACTATATGAAGTAGTGACTATTATTCTGGACATAAATCAAGTACATCATGAAACATAGCGTATTCTACAGTCACCTGAGGTCCAAAAATTGTTACCCCCTCTGGGAATTTGAGGTTCATTACAACCTCATTTACTTCTGCATAGGATAGTTGTGTATAATTCTTCGATGTTAAAGATTGAATAACTTGTTGGTCAAATTCCAATTGCCGACTCGTATAGGGCTGTATGTCATATCCATCTAAAGTTGACATGAGTGACGTATCGCCAGGACAGTCAACTGAAAATTCATGCTGTAAGTAAAATACAGGTGCCAATTTTGAAATTAATAAAGTACTGCTGTAGTAAATATTTAAATTCTCTTTCTTATATGTTTTAAAATCGAATACATATTTTTCTGCTGGCCAAATATCATCAATGTTGACAGGTGTTGTTTGAATGTGTGCATTATGAATAAATACAGTTAATTCTTTAGGTAATTCAATTTTATTTTCACACCTAAGTAAATATTCATTTACAGCTCCATTTACATAAAAATGTTGTATTGCTTTTTTTACTAATTCATTCATATATGAATCCTTTCTTAACCCATTTTCAAATCATGTCCCGCAGGTTTCGTTGAGTTTAAATTAAAGTCTACTTCTCCCTGATGTTTCCCCTTTTTATTAAGTACTTCAAATCTACCATGTTGTGTATCTAAAGCATAAAGATTATTGGATTTTGAATCAACATATACGTCCCTTTTATTTACTCTGCTCAGTTTTGAGTCTTTTTTCCAACCATTTTGCTCAGCAATGCCTTTTGAGGCTATTTTTATTTCAGCGGCTTTTTCATTTATATTCATTTTTGCGATTTTTTTATCAAAGGCTGCTACATCGAAAGAACCTGTTGATACATTTTTTGTTACATTACCAAGTTTGTGTGCATTTTTCTCCAGATCGCCTAGTTTACCAAAGGTACGACCAATTACTTTTGTGGTACCACCAGTAACTGCAGTAAGTGTTCCCCATACAAAGTCACTTGGCGCATATTTATCATGAGTAAACATTTCCTCGCCCGTAAAGAGCTGTATACCTTGTTTTACTTCTCCAATTCCAGGAGCTAAATCAAGGAATAATGAAGTTTGTTTAGCGGAACGTTTTTGTTCTTCTAAATATTCCAGCTGAAGCAACCTCCATTCATGGTATTACTAATAAAACTGTCCACGATGCACCATCGTGGACAGTAATGTATAAAAAATTATGTGAAGTTACTGCAGGAAAAACTCTACTTATTTATTGTATAATAGTAATAATAATAAAGTTATTGAATTTTGATTATTAAAAGCTAAGAGCCTTACTACATTCTACGTAATAAGGCTCTTTAAAGTTGTTTCAAATTACATCCATCTGTTTATATAATACTTAAAAAATGAATAATAAAGTTGTTTACTTCTTATTGAACTAACGCATCTGTTCGTTTAAGTGTAACTCTTCACAATTACTTGATATTATATAGGTGAATAGAAAGATAAATTAAAATTTAGTTTCGTAGTTGTAAAAGGAGGTTATTTATATTATTCTCTTATAATTTTCCAAAAAGGAGAGTTTATGAAAAAGATTATTGTTTTTGTGTTAACGATATTTATATTATCCTCAGGATTCGCAACACAAAGTTATGCGTTGTCAGATTCGCAATCTGCGGCAATACAAGCGTTGCTAGATGATGCCTGTCGTATATCAGGT
>NZ_JAKUHE010000021.1:0-58382 GCF_022664315.1 Bacillus cereus group sp. BfR-BA-01309 | reverse complement strand
AGAGGTCACACCCGTTCCCATACCGAACACGGAAGTTAAGCTCTCTAGCGCCGATGGTAGTTGGGACCTTGTCCCTGTGAGAGTAGGACGTCGCCAAGCAACTAAACACGAGTCATTTGACTCGTGTTTTTTCGTGTTTTCTTTTATAATCCATAGTAATTAAAAAATGTGTTTAAATAATTATTATTTTGATTAAATACAGGGGAATGTGGCCAGGATAGTGAATAAGCAAAAGAGTTGCAAATTTTATTAATACGTATATAATTAAAGTCAAAGATAGTCAAAGTCAATAAAGGTGGCGGATAAATGAGAAATATATCTGATATCATTGAGCAATATCTAAAGCAAGTTATTGACTTAAGTAATAATAATGTGATTGAAATCAAAAGAAATGAGATTGCGGATCGATTCGAGTGCGTACCATCTCAAATCAATTATGTAATCAATACCCGTTTTACGATAGAAAGAGGATTTGTAGTAGAAAGTAAACGTGGTGGAGGAGGTTACATTCGCATTATAAAAGTCAAACTGCATGACGATATAGACATTATCGATCAAATGCTTCATATGATTGATCATAGCGTTGCGCAAGGGAATGCAGAGAGTATGATTATACGTTTAATAGAAGAGGGAATCATAACAAATCGTGAAGCTAAACTTATGTTAAGTGTACTAGATCGTTCTGTATTATCAATGGATGTTCCTTCTCGAGATGAACTTAGGGCTCGAATATTATGCGCAATGTTAAGAACGTTGAAATATAAATAAATACAGCTTTTGTAAAAGAATAATAACTAAGATATAAGGCAGTTAAATATTGTAGAGGTTTTGAAAAAAGAACACGCACTTTTATTTAAACGAATAAGGGAAAGTGAACAATCTAGTAATGTATGAAAAGTACTATGAGATAGATCGTTCCTGTTGTAAAGGTGGGGATAGTGATGACTTGTCAAAACTGTAATATAAGACCAGCAACTTTACATTATACAAAAGTAATCAACGAACAGAAGACGGAAGTTCATCTTTGTGAGCAATGTGCAGAACAAAGTGGCTATACGTCTTTCTTTCAATCGCCGCAGTCTAATTTTTCATTCCATGATTTATTTGCTGGGTTATTACATGGTGAATCAACAATGTTTGAAGAAGGACAAAACGGGCTTTCGAATACAAGTATATTAAGGTGTCCAGATTGTAAGATGACATATGAGCAATTTACAAAGGTGGGACGTTTTGGATGTGCTTCTTGTTACGATACATTTAAGGAACATTTAAAGCCATTATTAAAACGTCTTCACGGCGGACATACAGATCATTGTGGAAAAATTCCGGAACGTATAGAAGGAAATATTCACTTAAAGAAAGAATTAGATGAACTAAAACTCATTCTGAAACAATACGTACAGAAAGAGGAGTTTGAGAAAGCTGCTGAAGTAAGGGATAAAATTCGAGGTCTTGAAAATCAGCTTAGTGAGCATAGAGAGGGGGAATAGTTCTATGTCACTGGACAAAATCATGAATGAAGCGATTAGTCCATGGATGAAGGGGGATGGCCCTGATTCTGATATTGTTTTAAGTAGTCGAATACGTTTGGCTCGTAATTTTAAAAAATATCAATTCTCTACTATGCAAAACGAAGAAGAAGCTAAACAGATTCATGAATTATTTAAAAAGGAATTTATAAATAAAACGGTAGAACCCTTTGGAGAGTTTGAACTATTAAAAATGAATGAATTAACGCCTCTTCAAAGGAGAGTATTAGTTGAAAAGCATTTAATTAGTCCTAACCTTGCAGGAACAGAATATGGAGCATGTCTATTGTCAGGAAGCGAACATATTAGTGTTATGCTGAATGAAGAAGACCATATTAGGATTCAGTGCTTATTTTCAGGGTTGCAGTTATCAGAGGCCCTTCAAAGTGCCAATCAAATAGATAATTGGATAGAGGATGAGGTTGAATATGCTTTTGATGAATCACTTGGATATATAACGAGCTGCCCTACTAACGTTGGTACAGGATTGAGGGCTTCCGTAATGATTCACTTACCGGGACTCGTTTTAACGAAAAGAATTAGCCGTATTATACAAGTAATTCAAAAATTAGGGTTAGTAGTAAGAGGAATATACGGTGAAGGTAGCGAAGCGTTAGGTAATATATTTCAAGTGTCAAATCAAATGACGCTAGGAAAATCTGAAGAAGATATTATTGCAGATTTAAAGAGTGTCATTCAACAAATCATACAGCAAGAGAAAATGGCTAGAGAATTAATTGTACAAAATTCAAGTATTGAGCTTGAAGATAAAGTTTATCGCTCTTATGGCATACTAGCAAACAGTCGGTTAATTCAATCTGCGGAAGCGGCCACTTGCTTATCAGATGTACGACTTGGTATTGATTTAGGATATATAAAAGGTGTATCGAGAAATATTTTGACTGAGCTAATGGTTCTTACACAACCAGGTATTTTACAACAATATGCAGGTGGACCTTTAGGACCAGAAGAAAGAGATTATCGAAGAGCAACCTTAATCCGTGAGCGATTACGTATTGAAAAAAACTAAGCGCAAGTAGGAGGCGATTTCTATGATGTTTGGAAGATTTACAGAAAGAGCACAGAAAGTATTAGCTTTATCTCAAGAGGAAGCAATTCGTATTGGGCATAATAATATTGGAACAGAACATATTTTACTTGGGCTTGTACGTGAAGGTGAAGGAATTGCAGCAAAAGCGTTAATTGCTCTTGGATTAAGTCCAGAGAAAGTTCAAAAAGAGGTAGAAGCATTAATTGGACGCGGAACAGAAGCTTCTCAAACTGTACATTATACACCGCGTGCTAAAAAGGTTATTGAGTTGTCAATGGATGAAGCTCGTAAATTAGGTCATTCTTACGTTGGAACAGAACATATCTTACTTGGTTTAATCCGTGAAGGTGAAGGTGTAGCAGCACGTGTTTTAAATAACTTAGGTGTTAGCCTAAATAAGGCAAGACAGCAAGTATTGCAACTTCTTGGAAGTAATGAAGCAAGTTCAGGTCACCAAGGTGGTTCTTCAACAAATGCAAATACACCGACACTGGATAGCTTAGCACGTGATTTAACAGTTGTTGCACGTGAAAATCGTCTAGACCCTGTTATCGGGCGTGGTAAAGAGATTCAACGTGTAATTGAAGTTTTAAGCCGTAGAACAAAAAATAATCCTGTATTAATTGGAGAGCCTGGTGTAGGTAAAACGGCAATTGCAGAAGGATTAGCACAACAAATTGTAAATAATGAAGTTCCTGAAACATTAAGAGATAAGCGTGTTATGACACTAGATATGGGTACAGTTGTAGCTGGAACGAAATATCGTGGTGAATTTGAAGATCGTTTAAAGAAAGTTATGGATGAAATCCGTCAAGCTGGCAACATTATTCTATTTATTGATGAACTTCATACATTAATTGGTGCAGGTGGAGCAGAAGGTGCTATTGATGCATCGAACATTTTAAAACCATCTTTAGCACGCGGAGAGTTACAATGTATTGGGGCGACAACTTTAGATGAATATCGTAAATATATTGAAAAAGACGCGGCTTTAGAGAGACGATTCCAACCGATTCACGTTGATGAGCCAAGTTTAGACGAATCAACTCAAATCTTGAAAGGTTTACGTGATCGTTACGAGGCACATCACCGTGTATCTATTACAGATGATGCAATTGATGCAGCTGTAAAGCTTTCAGACCGTTATATTACAGATCGTTTCTTACCAGATAAGGCAATTGACTTAATTGATGAAGCTGCTTCAAAGGTTCGCTTACGTTCTTATACAACACCACCAAATCTAAAAGAGCTTGAAGTGAAGCTTGAGGAAATTAGAAAAGAAAAAGATGCAGCTGTGCAAAGTCAAGAATTTGAAAAAGCTGCTTCCTTACGTGATATGGAACAACGCTTACGTGAGAAGTTAGAAGATACGAAGCGTCAATGGAAAGAACAACAAGGAAAAGAAAACTCAGAAGTGACAGTAGAAGATATTGCAAATGTCGTTTCTACGTGGACTCGTATCCCGGTTTCTAAACTTGCACAAACAGAGACTGATAAATTATTAAACTTAGAATCCATCCTTCACGATCGTGTTATTGGTCAAGATGAAGCGGTAGTAGCTGTAGCGAAAGCTGTTCGTCGTGCTAGAGCGGGATTGAAAGATCCAAAACGTCCGATTGGTTCATTTATTTTCTTAGGACCAACAGGTGTAGGTAAAACAGAGCTAGCAAGAGCGTTAGCAGAATCTATGTTCGGTGATGAGGATGCAATGATTCGCATCGATATGTCTGAGTACATGGAGAAGCATTCTACTTCTCGTTTAGTTGGATCTCCTCCAGGATATGTTGGATATGAAGAAGGTGGACAATTAACAGAAAAGGTTCGCCGTAAGCCATATTCAGTTGTCCTATTAGATGAAGTAGAGAAAGCTCACCCTGATGTGTTTAACATTTTACTACAAGTATTAGAAGATGGTCGTTTAACGGATTCTAAAGGGCGTACAGTTGATTTCCGTAATACAATTGTTATTATGACATCTAACGTTGGTGCAGACGCGTTAAAACGTAATAAACATCTTGGATTTAACGTACAAGATGAGAGCCGCGATTATTCAGATATGAAAGGTAAAGTAATGGATGAGCTGAAAAAGGCATTTCGTCCAGAATTCTTAAACCGTATTGATGAAATTATCGTGTTCCATATGCTTGAGAAAAAACATATTCAAGAGATTGTAACACTTATGGTAAATCAGTTAGTGAATCGCTTAAAAGAGCAAGAAATTGAATTGCATTTAACAGAAGGAGCAATTTCAGCCATTGCTGATAAAGGATTTGACCGAGAATACGGTGCTCGTCCGCTTCGTAGAGCAATTCAGAAACATGTAGAAGATAGACTGTCGGAAGAACTTTTAAAAGGTGCTATTGAGAAAGGACAAAAAGTTATCTTTGATGTTGAAGGGGAAACATTTGTCATTCATAGTGCTGAAAAGGTAAAATAAGTATAGACAAACTAAGAGGGCTACGAGATAGCCCTCTTTCTTGTACGAGAAGGATAAACTGTGTATAGATGAAAGTGAAGTGAAATATAAAACGATATGGCTAAAAAGAAAACAAAATTTACATGTCAAGAGTGTGGTTATCAGTCACCAAAATATATGGGGAAATGCCCTGGTTGTGGTCAATGGAATACACTTGTTGAAGAGATGGAACCGGTTGTATCATCAAGACGCCTTAATTATGCCAATGCAATTCAATCGGAAGTAACAAAACCAAGACGCCTAACAGAAGTAGAAACAAAATCTGAGGCACGTATTGAAACGAAATTCCAAGAGTTTAACCGTGTACTTGGTGGTGGGATTGTAGATGGATCCTTAGTACTTATTGGTGGAGACCCTGGGATTGGAAAATCAACATTGCTATTACAGATTTCATCGCAATTAGCAGATTCTTCATATGATGTACTATATATATCCGGTGAAGAATCGGCAAAACAGATTAAACTTCGTGCAGATCGTTTGCATGTAAATGGTAGTAATCTATTTGTTGTATCAGAGACAGACTTGCAGCGAATTGCAGCACACATTGAAGAGATGAATCCAGCTTTTGTTGTTATTGACTCCATTCAAACGATACATTTACCTGAGGTAACGTCAGCGCCGGGAAGTGTGGCACAAGTACGTGAATGTACAGCAGAATTAATGAAACTTGCAAAAACGAAAGGAATCCCTATTTTTATCGTCGGACATGTAACAAAAGAGGGGGCAATTGCAGGACCTCGTATGTTAGAACATATGGTCGATGCAGTTCTTTACTTTGAAGGAGATCGTCATCATACATATCGTATTTTGCGAGCTGTGAAGAATCGTTTCGGTTCCACGAATGAAATGGGTATTTTTGAAATGAAAGAGCTTGGTCTTGCGGAAGTCTTAAACCCTTCTGAAATTTTTCTTGAGGAAAGACCCGTTGGAGTCGCAGGATCAACAGTAGTTGCCTCAATGGAAGGAACAAGACCGGTTTTAGTAGAAATACAAGCATTAATCTCCCCTACTAGTTTTGGAAACCCTCGAAGAATGGCGACGGGAATTGATCATAACCGTGTATCGCTTATTATGGCAGTGTTAGAAAAAAGAACAGGTTTATTATTGCAAAACCAAGATGCATATTTGAAAGTGGCAGGTGGTTTGAAATTAGATGAACCAGCAATTGATTTAGCTGTGGCTTTAAGTATCGCTTCAAGTTTTAGAGATAAATCTACGGCACCAACCGATGCAGTAATAGGAGAAGTAGGATTAACTGGAGAAATAAGAAGAGTATCGAGAATTGAACAACGTGTACAAGAAGCAGCTAAATTAGGATTTCAACGTGCTATTATTCCTAGAAAAAATTTGGGAGGATGGACAATTCCGGATGGGATTGAGGTAGTAGGTGTATCTAATTTAGGGGAAGCGCTTCGTTTGACATTAGGAGGCTAGGCTATGGAAGAAAACAAGCAACGTGTCAAAAGTATGATTAATATTTTACAACTCGTGGCCCCAGGAACACCACTGCGCGAAGGGATAGATAATGTGCTTCGCGCACAAACAGGGGGACTAATTGTTCTTGGATATAACGAACAAATTAAAAGTATTGTAGATGGAGGCTTTCATATTAATTGCGCATTCTCTCCTGCTAGCTTATACGAATTAGCAAAAATGGATGGGGCACTTATTTTAAATGAAACTGGAAGTAAAATTTTAATTGCAAATGCACAGTTAGTTCCAGAGGCATCTATTGATTCTATTGAAACAGGTATGCGCCACCGGACAGCAGAGCGTGTAGCAAAGCAGACAGGTAGTCTCGTTGTGGCTATTTCACAAAGACGTAACGTAATTACACTATATCAAGGGAATTTACGTTATACACTAAAGGATATAGGTGTTATTTTAACAAAGGCAAACCAAGCTATTCAGACGTTAGAAAAATATAAGGCTGTATGGAATGATGGTATTACCAATTTGGGCATTCTAGAATTTGAAGAAGTCGTTACAATGTCCGAGGTGGTTCATGTGCTACATAGTGTTGAAATGGTACTGCGTATTAAAAATGAAATATTGAGCTATATTCATGAGCTAGGAACAGAAGGTAGGTTAATTCGTTTACAACTTACAGAACTACTAGCTGATTTAGAGGCAGAGGCAGCGTTATTAATTAAAGATTATTACCAAGAAAAAACACAAGACCATCATCAAATTTTGAAAAAGTTACAAGATCTTGCGAACACACAACTTTTAGAGGATAGCGATTTAGTTAAATTGCTTGGCTACCCAGGACAAACGAGTTTAGAAGAAAGTGTGACGCCGAGAGGATACCGAATCACAAGCAAAATTTCGCGCGTTCCGCCACTTATCATTGAAAATTTAATTAATCGGTTTAAGACTTTGCAAGGTGTTTGTCGAGCAACTATTAATGAATTGGATGATGTGGAAGGAATTGGAGAAGTCAGGGCGAAGAAAATACGAGAAGGCCTAAAAAGAATCCAAGAGCATCTCTATATGAGTAGACACAATTAAGAATATTACATTGATTCCATAATATAACGACACTAGAACACTTTTGGTATATGATATGATATATTGGTAAATAAAACTATTTATAAAAAAACACGTCCGCTTTTGCATTCGGCGTTTTGATTAGCGAAACAATGGTTAATAATGAGTAGGAGGTGGTTGGATGTTAAAACGGATTGTACAGCTCTTCTTTCTAGTAATTGGGGGAGCGTTAGGGATTTACTTAATCCCAAAAGTTATTAATGTATTAGACATCGGTGCCGTTCCTTTATTGGAAGGATCGTATGCTCGTGCAATTATTGGTGCAATTATTTTATTTTTAACAACATTTTGGCTTGTAGATTATATTGTTCAACTTATTAAGCATATTGAAGAGGCTCTTGTAAAGGCGCCTGTAGCGGATGTTTTATTTGGTACATTAGGTTTAATCTCTGGGCTTATTGTTGCGTATTTAATTTTAATACCAATTCGTGAATTTACAATTCCCGTTATTAGTACAGTGTTGCAAGTGTTCTTTACTCTTTTACTTGGATACTTAGGATTCCAAGTAGGGTTTAAAAAGAGGAATGAATTGCTAGGATTATTTACACTACCACAACGTGGGAAGAAGAAAAATAATAATAGTGATAATGAAGAAACTGAAGCAGAGGTAGAAGAATCTACAACTCATTGGAAAATTCTCGATACGAGTGTAATTATCGACGGACGTATTGCTGATATTTGCCAAACAAAGTTTTTAGAAGGAACAATTGTGATTCCACAATTCGTGTTAGAAGAACTTCAGCACATTGCCGATTCTTCGGATGCTTTAAAACGTAATCGTGGTCGCAGAGGATTAGATATTTTAAATCGTATTCAAAAAGAGATGCCGATTCCGGTAGAAATTTATGAAGGCGATTTCGATGATATTCAAGAAGTGGATAGCAAGCTTGTAAAGTTGGCGAAAATCACTGGCGGAACGGTAGTAACGAATGATTTCAACTTAAATAAAGTTTCTGAACTACAAGGGGTAACGGTGTTAAACATTAACGATTTAGCTAATGCAATTAAACCTGTTGTACTCCCAGGGGAAGAACTAAGTGTTTATGTTGTAAAAGATGGAAAAGAACAAAATCAAGGTGTTGCATATTTAGATGACGGCACGATGATCGTAGTAGAAGATGGTAGAGAATATGTAGGGTCACAACTCGATGTGCTTGTTACGAGTGTGTTGCAAACATCGGCTGGTCGTATGATTTTCGCCAAACGTAAATTATTAGAAAAAGCATTATAAGTAGAGGATTATTAATATGTATACATTAATTATTCCAGCAGCCGGTCAAGGTAAGCGGATGGGTGCAGGTAAAAATAAGTTGTTCTTACTTATTAATGAAGTACCGATTATTGTGCATACGTTACGTGCTTTTGAAAAGGATAAAGCGTGCAAAAGTATTATTATGGCAATTAACGAAGAAGAGCGCTCGTATTTTGAAGAGCTAATGCAGAAGTATCCGATTGAAAAGCCAGTACAATTTATTCAGGGTGGAGCTGAAAGACAAGATAGTGTATATAACGCCATTCAGCATACTAGTGATGTTGAGTATGTTCTTGTACATGACGGCGCGCGTCCATTCGTAACGAATAAAGTGATTCAAGATGTATTAACTGCAGCGGAAAGATATGGAGCATCCATTTGTGCGGTACCAGTGAAAGATACAGTTAAGAAAGTAGAGCAGGGTGTTGTTATCGAAACGGTAGAAAGATCTCAGCTTAAAGCTGTACAAACACCGCAAGGGTTCGCTGTTTCTCTTTTGTTAGAAGCTCATAGAAGTGCGAAACAGAGTTGTTTCCTTGGTACAGATGATGCAAGTCTCGTAGAACGTATTGGGAAGCAAGTAGGTGTAGTAGATGGAAGTTACTATAATATTAAAGTGACGACTCCAGAAGATTTACTAATTGCTGAAAGCTTTCTTCACGTTCAAACGAAATGATAGCAATGAGCATAGCGAAGAAAAGCTCGGCAACAGCCGGGCTTTTCTTTATAAGGATAGCGATATAATATAGAATCATAAAACTCTGTAGTTTAGCTTGAGGAGGATGTAAAAAATGTTTCGAATTGGACAAGGTTTTGATGTGCATGAATTCGCGGAAGGTAGACCGTTAATTATTGGTGGAATTACAATTCCCCATGAGAAAGGATTAATTGGTCATTCAGATGCAGACGTATTGTTACATACGATTGCGGACGCATGTTTAGGTGCAATTGCAGCAGGAGATATTGGAAAGCATTTCCCTGATACAGATCCTGCCTTTAAAGATGCTGATTCAGCTGTATTGCTGCAAAAGGTTTGGGAGTTTGTACGTGAACAAGGTTACGAGTTAGGGAATCTAGATTGTACAATTATTGCTCAAAAGCCGAAGATGGCACCACATATTGAAAGTATGCGTAAACGCATTAGTGAGCTATTAGAAACGTCTATTGATAATATCAATGTAAAGGCAACAACAACAGAAAAATTAGGATTTACAGGTAGAGAAGAAGGAATTGCTTCTCAAGCAGTTGTTTTATTACAGAAAAAATAAGGGTTTTTAATTCGTAAGATGGATAATCACATTTGTTTGGTGTACAATTATAGAATGTGTTGACATTAAGAATGGAAGGTGTACCAATTATGGAAAAGCAAGTGAGAGTGCGCTATGCGCCAAGTCCAACAGGACACTTACATATCGGAAATGCGCGTACGGCATTATTTAATTATTTATTTGCTCGTCATCAAGATGGTAAGTTTATTATTCGTATTGAAGATACTGATGTAAAACGTAATGTTGCTGGTGGAGAAGAAAGCCAATTAAAATACTTGAAATGGCTCGGTATGGACTGGGATGAAGGTGTTGATGTTGGTGGTGAATTTGGACCATATCGTCAAACAGAGCGTTTAGATATTTATAAAAAATTATATGAAGATTTACTAGAGCGTGGTTTAGCTTACAAATGTTATATGACAGAAGAAGAGCTAGAAGCAGAACGTGAAGGACAAATCTCTCGTGGTGAAACACCTCGTTACGCAGGTAACCACCGTGATTTAACTGAAGCACAAGAGAAAGAATTTGAAGCTGAGGGACGTATTCCAAGTATTCGTTTCCGTGTACCAGCTGACCGTGATTACACATTTAAAGATATCGTAAAAGATGAAGTTGCATTCCATTCAAATGATTTCGGTGATTTCGTTATCGTGAAAAAAGATGGAATTCCAACTTATAACTTTGCGGTAGCAGTAGATGATCACTTAATGGAAATTACACACGTACTTCGTGGTGATGATCATATTTCAAATACGCCAAAACAAATGATGATTTATGAAGCTTTCGGTTGGGATATCCCGCAATTTGGTCATATGACTTTAATTGTAAATGAAAGCCGTAAAAAATTAAGTAAGCGTGATGAATCTATTATTCAATTTATTGAGCAATATAAAGAGCTTGGATATCTTCCAGAAGCAATCTTTAACTTTATTGCACTACTAGGCTGGTCGCCAGTAGGAGAAGAAGAAATCTTCTCTCAAGAAGAGTTTATCAAAATGTTCGATGCAGCTCGTTTATCAAAATCACCTGCATTGTTTGATTCTCAAAAATTAAAATGGATGAACAACCAATATATGAAAAAGCAAGATTTAGATACGGTGGTAGAATTAAGCTTACCGCATTTAGTGAAAGCTGGACGTATAGGTGAGACTTTAAGTGAACAAGAACAAGCTTGGATTCGTGATGTAATTGCGTTATATCATGAACAAATGAGCTTTGGAGCTGAAATTGTAGAGCTTTCTGAAATGTTCTTCAAAGATCATGTTGATCATGAAGAAGAAGGACAAGAAGTATTAAAAGGTGAACAAGTACCAGAAGTACTTCGCGCATTTGCTGGTCAAGTAGAAGCACTAGAAGCGATGGAACCAGCAGCAATTAAGGCTGCTATTAAAGCAGTTCAAAAGGAAACAGGTCATAAAGGTAAAAACTTATTTATGCCAATCCGTGTTGCAACTACTGGTCAAACACATGGTCCAGAGCTTCCTAATGCTATTGCACTTCTTGGAAAAGAAAAAGTTTTAAATCGTCTTCAAAAAGTAATTGGTTAACATTTTCTAGGTTTAGAAATATAATAAGTATACTTAAAACCTAATAAGGAAAAGCGACGAGAAGGAGAAGTAGAAAATCAGGCTTTTTACAGAGAGAACCACCTTTAGGCTGGAAGTGGTTTATAAGCGGATTTTTGAAATGCCCCTTCGAGTCTTCTGCTGAACAGCAAATTGTTTTGCGAAACGTCTTAGGGCGTAAAGTAAGCAGAAGCGGTGTACACCGTTATCAGAGATGAGTTTGAGGCTTTTTTTAGCCTAAACAGAGTGGAACCGCGCTTATAAGGCGTCTCTGTCAATATGACAGAGGCGTCTTTTTTTATACCGTAAAACAGGATATGAGTATAAGTTTTATCTACGTGTATAAAGGTTTAGGGAGATAAGTAGGGAGTTAGTTCGCTCGAAAAAGCAGCCCATAAAGGGGAGGGAACATCGATGTTTAAGAGGCTTCGGGAAGATATTGAAGTCGTTTTTGAACAGGATCCAGCGGCAAGAAGTTATTTCGAAGTCATTTTGACTTACTCTGGATTACATGCAGTTTGGGCACATCGAATTGCACATGCTTTTTATAAAAAGAATTTCTTCTTTATTGCACGTTGGATCTCACAAGTTAGTCGTTTCTTTACTGGTATTGAGATTCATCCAGGAGCAACAATTGGTCGTCGTTTTTTCATAGACCATGGAATGGGGGTTGTAATTGGAGAAACGTGCGAAATTGGTGATAATGTAACGATCTATCAAGGGGTTACATTAGGTGGTACGGGTAAAGAAAAGGGAAAGAGGCACCCTACAATTCAGGATAATGTATTAATTGCAACAGGTGCTAAAGTACTAGGTTCTATTACAGTTGGAGAGAATTCTAAAATTGGAGCGGGGTCTGTCGTATTAAAAGAAGTCCCTGCACATTCTACAGTTGTAGGTATACCTGGCCGAGTCGTTATTCAAAATGGAGTAAAGATCGGTCAAGAATTAAATCATTCTGACCTTCCAGACCCAATTTTTGATAAGTTAAAGGTCATGGAAGTAGAACTTGATAAATTGAAAAAACAACTTGAAGTAAAGGTAGAAAGGAAGGATAAAAATGACTATTCACATTTATAATACGTTAACGCGTCAAAAGGAAGAGTTTACTCCATTAGAAGAAAATAAGGTAAAGATGTATGTGTGCGGACCTACAGTGTATAACTATATTCACATTGGGAATGCAAGACCACCTATGGTATTTGATACGGTACGCCGTTATTTAGAATATAAAGGGTATGATGTGCAGTATGTATCTAACTTTACTGACGTAGATGATAAACTAATTAAAGCAGCAAATGAATTAGGTGAAGATGTGCCGACAATTGCTGACCGTTTCGTTGAAGCGTACTTTGAGGATGTAACAGCACTAGGTTGCAAACATGCAACGGTTCATCCGCGTGTAACGGAAAATATGGATATCATTATTGAATTTATTCAAGAACTTGTGAATAAAGGATATGCATATGAATCAGAAGGTGATGTGTACTTTAGAACGAAGGAATTCGAAGGGTACGGTAAATTATCGCATCAACCAATTGCAGACTTACGTCACGGTGCGCGTATTGAAGTAGGAGAAAAGAAACAAGACCCTCTTGATTTTGCTCTATGGAAAGCTGCGAAAGAAGGAGAAATCTTCTGGGAAAGCCCTTGGGGGAAAGGTCGTCCAGGCTGGCATATTGAATGCTCGGCAATGGCGCGTAAATACTTAGGAGATACAATCGATATTCATGCTGGTGGTCAAGACTTAGCATTTCCTCATCATGAGAATGAAATTGCGCAGTCTGAGGCGTTAACTGGAAAAACATTTGCACGTTATTGGATGCACAATGGATATATTAATATTAATAATGAGAAGATGTCTAAGTCACTGGGGAACTTCATTTTAGTTCACGATATCATTAAGCAATATGATCCACAGTTAATCAGATTCTTTATGCTATCGGTGCATTACCGTCACCCAATTAATTTCAGTGAAGAGTTATTACAAAGTACAAATAACGGATTGGAAAGAATTAAAACGGCTTACGGTAACTTAAAACACCGTATGGAAAGTAGTACCGATTTAACAGACCATAATGAGAATTGGTTAGCGGAACTGGAAAAATTCCAGACTGCATTTGAAGAAGCAATGAATGATGACTTCAACACTGCTAATGCAATCACTGAGTTATATAATGTAGCAAATCATGCGAATCAATATTTACTGGAAGAACATACGTCTAAAGTGGTAATTGAGGCATACGTAAAACAACTTGAAACATTATTTGATATTTTGGGGTTAGAATTAGCGCAAGACGAGTTGCTTGATGAAGAAATTGAGGCACTTATTCAAAAACGTATTGAAGCTCGTAAAAATCGTGATTTTGCATTGTCAGATCAAATTCGCGATGATTTAAAAGACCGTAATATTATTTTAGAAGATACCGCTCAAGGTACAAGATGGAAAAGAGGATAAGAATGATTGATGCAAAGCAATTAAACAGCTTAGCGTTAGCATACATGGGTGATGCGGTATATGAACAATATATCCGCTATCACCTACTCCAAAAAGGGAAAGTTCGTCCTAACCAATTACATCGATTAGGGACAAGCTTTGTTTCGGCAAAAGCACAGGCGAAAGTTGTTTATCATTTATTAGAGACAGCATTTTTAACTGAGGAAGAAGAAGCAGTACTAAGAAGAGGGCGTAATGCAAATTCAGGTACTGTTCCGAAAAACACGGATGTACAAACATATCGACATAGTACAGCTTTTGAAGCGCTAATTGGCTATCATCACTTATTAAATAATCGCGAAAGATTAGACGAAATTGTATATAAAGCAATTGCTGTTTTAGAAGAAAAGGAAGGGGGCACATCATCATGAGTAGTGAATATATTATCGGACGTAACCCTGTAATTGAAGCGTTACGATCAGGAAGAGATATTAATAAAATTTGGATCGCAGAAGGTGCTGCCAAAGGACAAGTACAAATTGTACTAGCACTAGCGAAAGAAAATAAGGTTATTTTACAACATGCACCAAAGAAGAAGTTAGATCAATTAGTTGAGGGGAACCATCAAGGTGTAATTGCTCAAGTGGCTGCGTATCAATATGCTGAGCTAGAAGATCTATTTAAATTAGCAGAGAAGCGTAATGAAGATCCGTTCTTCTTAATTTTAGATGAAATTGAAGACCCACATAACCTAGGTTCTATTATGCGTACTGCGGATGCAACAGGAGCTCATGGAATTATTATTCCGAAGAGAAGAGCTGTGGGACTTACAGCATCAGTTGCGAAAGCATCGACTGGAGCAATTGAATATATTCCTGTTGCACGTGTAACGAATTTATCTCGTACAATTGATGAGTTAAAAGAACGTGGACTTTGGATTGCTGGTACAGATGCAAAAGGGAAAACGGATTACCGTAATTTAGATGGTAAAATGCCAATTGGATTAGTAATTGGAAGTGAAGGAAAAGGTATGAGTCGTATTATTGGTGAAAAATGTGATTTCCTAATTACTTTACCGATGGTGGGTAAAGTTACATCCTTAAATGCTTCAGTAGCCGCAAGTTTGTTAATGTATGAGGTATATCGTAAGCGTCACGAAATTGGTAAATAAAAAATGAACGATATTTTAATCGTTGACGGTTACAACATTATCGGAGCTTGGGGAGACTTGAAGAAACTACGGGATGTAGATTTGCAATCATCAAGGGATGCACTGATTGATAAGATGGCGGATTACCAAGGATACACTGGTACAAAGGTAATGATAGTCTTTGATGCTTATACAGTACAAGGCATTGAAAAAAAGATGAAACAATCGCGTGTGGAAGTCATATTCACGAGAAAGAATCAAACTGCAGATGAAAAGATAGAGCAACTAGCGATTGAGCTTAGAAATATAAATACGCAAATATATGTTGCGACTTCTGATTATACGGAACAATGGGTTATATTTGCGCAAGGTGCTCTTCGGAAATCTGCACGTGAATTAGAGCTGGAAGTACAAGCGATGGAGCAACAAGTAAGAAGGCGTACGCAAGACACAAAAGAAAAGCAACCCGCCATGCGAAAGATATTTAGTAAAGATATTACAGAAAAATTAGAAAAATTAAGAAGAGGAGAGCGTTGAAGCATTGACGCTCTTTATCTTTTTACTGTATAATATTGCTAAATAAATAGCGGTCGGAGGGATCAAGGTGGAAGCAGGCTTCGTAAGTGTAGGCGACGTTACATTTCGTGATTTAGAGGATGAGGCAATCGTTGAGTTAGTTCGAAAAGGTAATACTGACGCTCTAGAATATTTGATTCACAAATATAAGAACTTTGTTCGCGCGAAATCAAGATCTTATTTCTTAGTGGGTGCCGATCGAGAAGATATTGTTCAAGAAGGTATGATTGGATTGTTTAAAGCGATTCGTGATTATAAAGAGGACAAGCTGTCTTCATTCAAAGCATTTGCTGAACTGTGTATCACTCGACAAATTATTACCGCTATTAAAACGGCAACAAGGCAAAAACATATTCCGTTAAATTCATATGTTTCTTTAGATAAGCCGATTTATGATGAAGAATCTGATCGGACATTATTAGATGTTATTTCGGAAGCGAAGGTAACGGATCCTGAAGAAATGATTATAAGTCAGGAAGAATATACAGACATAGAATCTAAAATATCTGAATTATTAAGCGATTTAGAAAGAAAAGTTCTTTCTTTATATCTAGATGGTCGTTCTTATCAAGAGATTTCGGAACAGTTAAATAGACATGTGAAATCTATTGATAACGCTTTACAGAGGGTAAAGCGGAAATTGGAACGATATATGGAAATGAGAGAGAGTACTACGTTAAATTCATAATAAATACTACAGGTGTAAAAAATCACCTGTTTTCTTTTTGTAGAGAGTACAAAAGGCATGTCATTGACATTGTCTTTTGTTGTATGATACATTTTTAGGGACATAATGTTACAAGGTTGGTGTAACTAATGAGGAAAAAAGTTGTACTCTCATGTGAAGAGTGTAAAAATCGAAACTACTCTACGATGAAAGATACGAGCTCAGTAGAGCGACTTGAAATAAAGAAGTTTTGTAAAACATGCAATCAGCATACAGTTCACAAGGAAACAAAATAAATAATTGAAATAATACACTGGAGGTCCCGTAGATGCGTTTAACGAACTTTTTCGGCGATGTAGGTCGCGAAATGAAAAAAGTAAGTTGGCCTAAAAAAGATGAATTACTCCGTTCAACAGCGACTGTTATCGCTACAGTTGTCTTCTTTGCGATTTTCTTCGCAGTAGTTGATATGGGCATTTCTTCTTTAATTCGGTTAATTCTTGGTTAATTCTTGAATAAGAAGCACTTATCCATGATATAATGTTATTTATAAGAACTGTGTAAAAGCCCGGTGAACGGGTTTTTTCATTTGCGCAAAAAAATGTACGTCAGGGAGGGAAGGACGCTCGTCCTAAATGAATGGAAAAAAGTTGGTATGTTGTCCATACTTATTCTGGATATGAAAATAAAGTAAAAGCAAACCTAGAGAAACGTGTAGAATCAATGGGGATGCAAGATAAAATTTTCCGTGTTGTTGTCCCGGAAGAAGTAGAAGTAGAAATGAAAAACGGTAAAGAAAAATTAATGAAAAGAAAAGTGTTCCCAGGTTATGTATTAGTAGAATTAATCATGACTGATGACTCTTGGTATGTTGTACGTAATACACCAGGTGTAACTGGGTTCGTTGGTTCTTCTGGTTCTGGATCTAAACCATCACCTCTATTAGAAGAGGAAGTTGTTACCATTATGAAGCATATGGGAATGGACAACGAAGTGGTTGATTTCGACTTTGAACTTCATGAAACAGTGCGTGTAAATGAAGGACCATTCGCAGATTATACAGGTGCTATTGAAGAAATTGATGTGGAGAAGAAAAAGGTTAGCGTGCTTGTGGACATGTTCGGTCGCGAGACTCCAGTTGAACTTGACTTCCATCAAATTGAAAAATTATAAAATGAAACTTGAAATGAATTGTAAAAAGTGATAATATCTTTTAAGTCAGTACGTCTTCGTTATCGGAGACGTTTTTTGAAAGATTTTATCCTTACAGATAAAATATGACGTGGGAGGGCAAATCACTGTCCAATTGACCACATCACGGACTTAAGGAGGTGTGTCTCGTGGCTAAAAAGGTAATTAAAATGGTAAAGCTTCAAATTCCTGCAGGTAAAGCTAACCCAGCTCCACCAGTTGGTCCAGCATTAGGACAAGCAGGTGTTAACATCATGGGCTTCTGTAAAGAGTTTAACGCTCGTACAGCTGATCAAGCTGGTCTTATCATCCCTGTTGAAATTACGGTATTTGAGGACCGTTCATTCACTTTCATTACTAAAACTCCTCCTGCTGCTGTTCTTCTTAAGAAAGTAGCTGGTATTGAGTCTGGTTCTGGTGAACCAAACCGTAATAAAGTGGCAACTGTTAAGCGTGATAAAGTACGCGAAATCGCTGAAACTAAAATGCCTGACCTAAACGCTGCTAGCGTAGAAGCTGCAATGCGTATGGTTGAAGGTACTGCACGCAGTATGGGCATCGTTATCGAAGACTAATTCGATTTGTTTTTTTAAAAAGGTTGCGGGTCTGGAATTCCAATTCGCAACCTTTATTATCGTAAATGATTATCGTTTTTAAATAAATGGATGGCGCGCATCCTCAGGTTATACCTGAAAATAAGCGTAAACGTGGGAGGTTATTCCGCTAAAACCACATTCGAGGAGGAAATAAAAATGGCTAAAAGAGGTAAAAAGTACGTAGAAGCTGCAAAGCTTGTTGATCGTGCAACTGCTTACTCTGCAACAGAAGCAGTAGAATTAGTAAAGAAAACAAACACAGCTAAATTTGATGCGACTGTAGAAGTTGCATTCCGTTTAGGTGTTGACCCTAAGAAAGCTGACCAACAAATCCGTGGTGCAGTTGTTCTTCCACACGGTACTGGTAAAGTACAACGTGTATTAGTATTCGCTAAAGGCGAAAAAGCTAAAGAAGCTGAAGCTGCTGGAGCTGACTTCGTAGGCGATGCTGATTACATCGGTAAAATCCAACAAGGTTGGTTCGATTTCGATGTAGTAGTAGCAACTCCTGACATGATGGGTGAAGTTGGTAAACTTGGCCGCGTATTAGGACCTAAAGGTTTAATGCCAAACCCTAAAACTGGAACAGTTACTTTCGATGTAACTAAAGCTGTTAACGAAATCAAAGCTGGTAAAGTTGAATACCGCGTTGATAAAGCTGGTAACATCCACGTTCCAATCGGTAAAGTATCTTTCGAAGATGCTAAATTAGTAGAAAACTTCAGTACAATCGCTGACACTTTACAAAAAGTTAAGCCAGCTGCTGCAAAAGGTACTTACATGAAGAACGTAACAGTTGCTTCTACAATGGGACCTGGCGTACGTGTAGACGTTTCTACATTAGCGTAAATTTTGGAAGTTGACTTCATAAAGAAGTTTTTATATAATCATTTATGTTGTGAATTTAATTAGTGTACCGTAGACAGTAGGTGTCAATAGACTTAATTTCCTACCTAGGTGTTAATATACGAAACGGAATTTTTTTCTGTGACTATATGCCTCCATGTCTACAAGTTGGGCATGGAGGTTTTTAGTGCACTTTCGGTACATCTTCTATATAATCTACAGGAGGTGTAATAACATGAGCAAAGTAATCGAAACTAAACAACAAGTTGTAACTGAAATCGCGGACAAACTTCGCGAAAGTAAATCTACAATCGTTGTTGACTACCGTGGTTTAACAGTTTCTGAAGTAACAGAATTACGTAAAAACTTACGTGAAGCTGGCGTTGAGTTCAAAGTTTACAAAAACTCTTTAACTCGTCGTGCTGCAGAATCTGCTGAAATGGCTGAGTTAAACGAATTCTTAACAGGACCAAACGCAATCGCGTTCAGTAACGAGGATGTAGTTGCTCCTGCGAAAGTATTAAACGACTTCGCTACAAAACACGAAGCTTTAGAAATTAAAGCTGGTGTAATCGAAGGTAAACTTGTAACACTTGATGAGGTTAAAGCTATCGCTACTCTTCCATCACGTGAAGGCTTACTTTCTATGCTTCTTAGCGTTCTTCAAGCTCCAATCCGTAATCTTGCACTTGCTACTAAAGCAGTTGCAGATCAAAAGGAAGAGCAAGGCGCTTAATTTTTTAAAAGATAATTACTTGTTATCTATAAAACAATACAAACCTATTTAAGGGAGGATATTTACAATGACTAAAGAACAAATCATTGAAGCAGTTAAATCTATGACTGTATTAGAACTTAACGACTTAGTAAAAGCTATCGAGGAAGAATTCGGCGTAACTGCTGCTGCTCCTGTAGCTGTAGCTGGTGGCGCTGGTGAAGCTGCTGCTGAAAAAACTGAATTTGACGTAGTACTTGCAAGTGCTGGCGCTCAAAAAATCAAAGTTATCAAAGCTGTACGTGAAATCACTGGTCTTGGCTTAAAAGAAGCTAAAGAATTAGTTGACAACACTCCAAAAGCAATCAAAGAAGGCGTTTCTAAAGAGGAAGCTGAAGAAATGAAAGCTAAACTTGAAGAAGTTGGCGCTGCTGTAGAAGTTAAGTAATTAACTTTTGATGCTTTAAAAAAAGCTCGCTCTCATGCGAGCTTTTTTTTTAACTGTAAAGAAAAGAGGTGGCCATATGGCAGACCATTATTTTTCTAACGACCCTTCTAGTAAAAGTGATCGTAAGCGATGGGAATTTGCACTTCGTGGATCTCGATTTACTTTCTTATCTGACCGTGGGGTGTTCTCGAAAAACGAAGTGGACTTTGGTTCTCGTCTTTTAATTGAAGCGTTTCAAGTGCCAGATATTAAAGGTGATATATTAGACGTAGGTTGTGGATATGGACCAATTGGTTTATCGTTGGCGAAAGAGTTTCAAGACCGTAAAGTTCACATGGTGGATGTGAATGAAAGGGCGCTTGAGCTTGCGAAAGAAAATGCCGCTAACAATAGAATTGGAAATGTACACATTTTTCAGAGTAGCGTCTATGAAAATGTAGATGGTATGTATGCTGCTATTCTATCTAATCCTCCAATTCGTGCAGGTAAAGATATCGTGCATGAGATTTTAGAGAAGGCTGTAGAGTATTTGGTTCCAGGTGGAGAGTTGTGGATTGTTATTCAAAAGAAGCAAGGTGCACCATCTGCACTGAAGAAACTAGAGGAAGTATTTTCTGAAGTCGAAGTTGTAGAAAAGAAAAAGGGATATTATATCATAAAATCAAAAAAACGTTGACGGTTATTTTTGGCTATGTTAACATTATACAATGCCAATATATGATTTTCTGCGTTGAGAAAGATGTATATTTTTGTTTCTCTTGGAAAAGATAGTAAAATCAGCAGATTATGAAACAGAATGATGGTTTTCTTATAGAAGCCATTTTTCTTTTTTGAGCAGGTAGAAAGACTCAACGTATTTATCTTTAAGAGAAAAAGACTACGCTAATAGCAGTAGTTGTATTTATTTGTGATTTTGCGCAAATTTTTTTGCGCATTTATAATACTCATGATTTGAGGGGTGAAGCAGTTGACAGGTCAACTAGTTCAATACGGACGCCACCGCCAACGAAGAAGTTATGCCCGTATTAGTGAAGTATTAGAGTTACCAAATCTTATCGAAATTCAAACCTCTTCTTATCAGTGGTTTCTTGATGAGGGTTTGCGAGAAATGTTCCAAGACATTTCTCCGATTGAAGACTTTACGGGAAATCTATCGCTTGAATTTATCGACTACAGCTTAGGTGAACCTAAATACTCTGTAGACGAATGCAAAGAGCGTGATGTGACGTATGCAGCACCACTTCGTGTAAAAGTGCGTCTAATCAACAAGGAAACTGGTGAAGTAAAAGAACAAGATGTGTTCATGGGAGATTTCCCACTCATGACAGAGACTGGAACATTCGTAATTAACGGTGCAGAACGTGTTATCGTTTCCCAGTTAGTTCGCTCTCCAAGCGTATACTATAGTGGCAAAGTGGATAAAAACGGAAAACGTGGTTTTACTGCTACTGTAATTCCAAACCGCGGAGCTTGGTTAGAGTATGAGACAGATGCTAAGGATGTTGTATATGTGCGTATTGACCGTACGCGTAAACTTCCTGTAACTGTTTTGTTACGCGCATTAGGGTTTGGCTCTGATCAAGAAATCACCGAGCTTTTAGGTGATAACGAATACTTAAGCAACACATTAGAAAAAGACAACACAGATAGCACAGAAAAAGCATTGCTTGAAATTTATGAGCGTCTACGTCCTGGTGAACCACCAACAGTAGAAAATGCTAAGAGCTTACTTGTGTCTCGTTTCTTCGATCCAAAGCGCTACGATTTAGCAAATGTAGGTCGCTATAAGATCAACAAGAAGTTACACATTAAAAACAGATTGTTTAACCAACGCTTAGCTGAAACATTAGTGGATCCAGAAACTGGTGAAATTTTAGCGGCAGAAGGAACAATCTTAGATCGTCGTACACTTGATCGCATTTTACCTTACTTAGAGAAAAACATTGGATTCAAAACAGCGAAACCAATGGGTGGAGTGGTAGAAGGCGATGTTGAGCTGCAATCTATTAAGATTTATGCTCCTGAGTCAGAAGGCGAACGCGTAATTAATGTAATTGGTAATGCGAATATTACTCGTGATGTAAAACACATTACACCAGGTGATATCCTTGCTTCTATCAGTTACTTCTTCAACCTACTATACAAAGTAGGGGATACAGATGATATCGACCATTTAGGAAACCGTCGTCTGCGTTCAGTTGGAGAACTATTACAAAATCAATTCCGTATCGGTCTTTCTCGTATGGAACGTGTTGTTCGTGAGAGAATGTCGATTCAGGATACAAATGCAATTACACCACAGGCGCTAATTAATATTCGTCCTGTTATTGCATCTATTAAAGAGTTCTTCGGAAGTTCTCAGTTATCTCAGTTCATGGACCAAACAAACCCATTAGCAGAGTTAACTCACAAACGAAGACTATCTGCATTAGGACCCGGTGGTTTAACGCGTGAGCGCGCAGGCTTTGAAGTGCGTGACGTTCACTACTCTCACTATGGTCGTATGTGCCCGATTGAAACACCAGAGGGACCAAACATCGGTTTGATTAACTCATTATCATCGTTCGCGAAAGTAAATGAGTTTGGTTTCATTGAAACACCATACCGTCGTGTTGATCCAGAAACTGGTCTTGTAACAGGGCAGGTTGATTACTTAACTGCAGATGAAGAAGATAATTATGTTGTAGCCCAAGCGAATATGAAATTATCTGAAGAAGGAGAATTCCTTAGTGAAGATATCGTAGCTCGTTTCCGTGGTGAAAACATTGTCACAAATAAAGAACGCATCGACTACATGGATGTATCTCCAAAACAAGTAGTGTCGGCAGCGACAGCTTGTATTCCGTTCTTAGAAAACGATGACTCTAACCGCGCACTTATGGGAGCGAACATGCAACGTCAGGCGGTTCCGTTAATGAATCCGGAATCTCCGATTGTAGGTACAGGTATGGAGTACGTATCAGCAAAAGACTCAGGTGCTGCAGTAATCTGTAAACACCCTGGTGTTGTTGAACGCGTAGAAGCACGTGAAGTTTGGGTACGTCGCTTTGTAGAAGTTGACGGTCAAACAGTAAAAGGCGACTTAGATCGCTACAAAATGCAAAAATTCATTCGTTCTAACCAAGGAACTTGCTACAACCAACGCCCAATCGTAAGTGTTGGAAATGAAGTTGTAAAAGGTGAAATCCTTGCGGATGGTCCTTCTATGGAATTAGGCGAACTAGCACTTGGACGTAACGTGCTTGTTGGCTTCATGACTTGGGACGGTTATAACTACGAGGATGCGATCATTATGAGTGAGCGCCTTGTAAAAGATGATGTGTACACTTCTATTCATATTGAAGAATATGAGTCAGAAGCTCGTGATACGAAGCTTGGACCAGAAGAAATTACACGTGACATTCCAAACGTTGGGGAAGATGCATTACGCAACCTTGACGAGCGCGGTATCATTCGCGTTGGTGCGGAAGTAAAAGATGGAGATTTACTTGTTGGTAAAGTAACACCTAAAGGTGTAACAGAATTAACAGCTGAAGAACGTCTATTACATGCTATCTTTGGAGAAAAAGCACGTGAAGTACGTGATACATCACTACGTGTACCACACGGTGGTGGCGGTATTATCTTAGACGTAAAAGTATTCAACCGTGAAGATGGCGATGAGTTGCCACCAGGCGTGAATCAACTTGTACGTGCATATATCGTTCAAAAACGTAAAATTTCTGAAGGTGACAAGATGGCCGGACGTCACGGTAACAAAGGTGTTATCTCTCGTATTTTACCAGAAGAAGATATGCCTTACTTACCAGACGGTACGCCAATCGATATCATGTTAAACCCATTAGGGGTACCATCTCGTATGAATATCGGTCAGGTATTAGAGCTTCATCTTGGTATGGCAGCAAGATACCTTGGCATTCACATTGCAACACCAGTATTCGATGGTGCTCGTGAGGAAGATGTTTGGGGCACGATTGAAGAAGCTGGTATGGCAAATGACGCGAAAACAATCCTGTATGACGGACGTACTGGTGAACCATTCGATAACCGCGTATCTGTTGGTGTCATGTATATGATCAAACTTGCGCACATGGTTGACGATAAACTTCATGCTCGTTCTACTGGACCATACTCACTTGTAACGCAGCAGCCTCTTGGAGGTAAAGCTCAGTTCGGTGGACAACGTTTCGGTGAGATGGAGGTTTGGGCACTTGAAGCTTATGGTGCTGCTTATACTCTTCAAGAAATCTTAACAGTGAAGTCTGATGATGTTGTTGGACGTGTTAAGACGTATGAAGCCATTGTTAAAGGCGAAAATGTTCCAGAACCAGGCGTTCCTGAATCATTCAAAGTATTGATTAAAGAGCTGCAAAGTTTAGGTATGGACGTTAAAATGATGTCTAGCGACGATAAAGAAATTGAAATGCGTGATACAGAAGATGACGATGATCATCAATCAGCAGATAAATTGAATGTCGAAGTTGAGACAACTAAGGAATAATTGGGATAACCTGTAGACTAAAAGGGAGGTAGGCCCCTTGATAGATGTAAATAACTTTGAATATATGAAGATTGGACTTGCTTCACCTGACAAGATTCGTTCTTGGTCATACGGTGAAGTTAAGAAACCAGAAACAATTAACTATCGTACGTTAAAGCCTGAAAAAGATGGCTTGTTCTGTGAGCGTATTTTCGGACCACAAAAGGACTGGGAATGTCATTGCGGAAAATACAAACGTGTACGTTATAAAGGTGTAGTTTGTGATCGATGTGGCGTTGAAGTAACGCGTGCAAAAGTTCGTCGTGAACGTATGGGTCATATCGAATTAGCTGCTCCTGTATCTCATATTTGGTATTTCAAAGGTATCCCGAGCCGCATGGGACTTGTCTTAGACATGTCCCCTCGCGCGCTTGAAGAAGTAATTTATTTCGCTTCTTATGTTGTAACAGAAAGTGGAGATACACCACTTGATAAGAAGCAATTACTTTCTGAAAAAGAATACCGTGCATATCGTGATCGATATGGTAGCACATTCCAAGCTGCTATGGGTGCAGAAGCGATTAAAAAGCTACTACAAGACATCGATTTAGATAAAGAAGTAGACTTCTTAAAAGAAGAATTAAAAACAGCACAAGGACAACGCCGTACTCGTGCTATTAAACGTCTAGAAGTATTAGAAGCATTCCGTAACTCTGGAAATCACCCATCTTGGATGATCCTAGATGTTCTTCCAGTTATCCCACCAGAACTACGCCCAATGGTACAGTTGGATGGTGGACGTTTTGCTACTTCTGACTTAAACGACTTATACCGTCGTGTAATTAACCGTAACAATCGTTTAAAACGTCTATTGGACTTAGGTGCACCAAGCATCATCGTTCAAAACGAAAAACGTATGTTACAAGAAGCTGTAGACGCATTAATCGATAATGGTCGCCGTGGCCGTCCAGTTACTGGACCAGGTAACCGTCCATTAAAATCACTATCTCACATGCTTAAAGGTAAACAAGGACGTTTCCGTCAAAACTTATTAGGTAAACGTGTTGACTACTCTGGCCGTTCTGTAATCGTTGTAGGACCGAACTTAAAGATGTACCAATGTGGATTACCGAAAGAAATGGCGCTTGAATTGTTTAAGCCTTTCGTTATGAAAGAGTTAGTTGGAAAAGGTTTAGCACACAACATTAAGAGTGCTAAACGTAAAATCGAGCGTGTACAACCTGAAGTTTGGGACGTTTTAGAATCTGTGATCAAAGAGCATCCAGTACTTCTAAACCGCGCACCAACACTTCACCGTCTTGGTATCCAGGCGTTTGAACCTACATTAGTAGAAGGTCGCGCAATTCGTCTTCACCCACTTGTATGTACTGCATACAACGCGGACTTTGACGGTGACCAAATGGCGGTTCACGTTCCGTTATCATCAGAGGCACAAGCAGAAGCTCGTATTCTTATGTTAGCGGCGCAAAACATCTTGAATCCAAAAGACGGAAAACCAGTTGTTACTCCATCTCAGGATATGGTATTAGGTAACTACTACTTAACTCTTGAGCGTGAAGGTGCAATCGGTGAAGGTATGGTCTTCAAAGATGCAAACGAAGCAATACTTGCATACCAAAATGGATATGTACATCTGCACACACGTGTTGCAGTTGCTGCAAGTTCAGTAAATAACGTAACATTTACTGAAGAGCAAAAAGGTAAGCTTCTATTAACAACAGTTGGTAAATTAATATTTAACGAAATCTTACCAGAGTCGTTCCCTTATATTAATGAACCGACAAACTCAAACCTTGAAAAAGAAACACCAACGGAGTATTTCGTTGAAAAAGGTGCGAACATTAAAGAAATTATTGCTAGTCGCGAAGAAGTGGCGCCATTTAGCAAGAAGATCCTTGGTAACATCATTGCGGAAGTATTCAAACGTTTCCAAATTACGGAAACATCTCGTATGCTTGACCGCATGAAAAACTTAGGATTTAAGTACTCTACAAAAGCTGGTATTACAGTTGGGGTATCTGACATTCTTGTATTAGGCGAAAAAGATGAAATTCTCCATGAAGCACAAGCAAAAGTAGATAATGTAATTAAACAATTCCGTCGCGGTTTGATCACAGAAGAAGAACGTTACGATCGCGTTATCTCTATTTGGAGTAATGCAAAAGATGTTATCCAAGGAAAACTGATGAAATCCTTGAATAAACGCAATCCAATCTTCATGATGAGTGATTCCGGTGCCCGTGGTAACGCATCGAACTTTACTCAGCTTGCTGGTATGCGTGGTCTGATGGCCAATCCATCTGGTCGTATTATCGAACTTCCAATTAAATCAAGTTTCCGTGAAGGTTTAACAGTACTTGAGTACTTCATCTCTACGCATGGTGCGCGTAAAGGTCTTGCCGATACAGCACTTAAAACTGCCGATTCTGGTTACTTAACACGTCGTCTTGTAGACGTTGCACAAGATGTAATTGTCCGTGAAGATGATTGTGGAACAGATCGTGGTCTATTAATTGGTGCGATTAAAGAGGGTAATGAAGTAATTGAGTCATTATATGATCGTCTTGTTGGACGTTTTGCAAGAAAAACTGTAAAACATCCTGAAACAGGTGAAGTATTAGTTAGTGAAAACCAACTAATCACTGAAGATATCGCTCATATCGTTGAAAATTCGGGTGTTGAAACTGTAAACATTCGTTCAGCATTCACGTGTAACACTCGCCACGGTGTATGTAAGAAGTGTTACGGTCGTAACTTAGCAACTGGTACAGACGTAGAAGTAGGAGAAGCGGTAGGTATTATCGCAGCTCAATCTATCGGTGAGCCAGGTACACAGTTAACGATGCGTACGTTCCATACAGGTGGGGTTGCCGGAGATGATATCACTCAAGGTTTACCTCGTATCCAAGAGATCTTCGAAGCTCGTAATCCGAAAGGTCAGGCAGTTATCAGTGAAATCGATGGTGTTATCGCAGCGATCAACGATGTTAAAGATCGCCAAGAAGTAGTTGTACAGGGTGAAGTTGAAGCTCGTACGTATGCTATTCCTTACGGTGCGCGTCTGAAAGTAACTCCAGGACAGCCAATTAGCCACGGTAAAGAGTTAACAGAAGGTTCTATTGATCCGAAAGAATTACTAAAAGTAACGGACATTACGGCGGTTCAAGAATACTTATTACGTGAAGTTCAAAAAGTATACCGTATGCAAGGGGTAGAAATTGGCGATAAACACGTAGAAGTAATGGTACGTCAAATGTTACGTAAAGTTCGTGTAAGTGATGCGGGTGAAACAGATGTATTACCAGGAACATTACTAGATATCCATCAGTTTACTGATGCGAATGCGAAGGTGTTACTGAAAGGTAAACAACCAGCAACAGCTAGACCTGTTCTACTTGGTATTACAAAAGCTTCGCTTGAAACTGATTCATTCTTATCTGCAGCATCGTTCCAAGAAACGACACGTGTCTTAACTGATGCAGCAATTAAGGGTAAACGCGATGAACTTCTAGGATTGAAAGAAAATGTTATTATCGGTAAACTTGTTCCTGCTGGAACAGGTATGAATCGTTATCGCAAAGTGGACCTTGTAAAAACAACTCAAGGTGACATGAATGTAGAAAACGATGAAGTTTATGTGGAACAGTAAAATTTTCCGTCGTAAATTTTGTATAAAAACAGCTAATCCTAGTTGACATTGTATGAAGCAAAATGTTACTATAATCAAGGTTGCTCCTGAATGATGCTTTGGAGGATATTTATATGTCTTATCAAAAAGTGTCAAATGCTGAAAATGTAGTCGTTGGTCATAAACGTACATTGGAGGCAATCAAAAATGGTATAGTTAAAGAAGTTGTTATTGCGGAAGATGCTGATATGCGGTTAACCCATATGATCATTCGTACTGCCTTGCAACATAACATACCCATAACAAAAGTTGAATCAGTTCGTAAGCTTGGAAAAGTTTCGGGGATTCAAGTGGGAGCTTCAGCAATAGGAATAATAAGTTAAAACTGTTTTTGTGAGGAGAGAGCATTTGCTCTTCCTTGCAAAAACTTTGTTTTCAACTAATAATGAACCACCTGGATATGTGGTCATACAAACATGCGAAGGGAGGATAATCAAATGCCTACTATTAACCAATTAGTGAGAAATGGTCGTACTGATAAAGTATGGAAGTCTAAATCACCTGCGTTAAACAAAGGTTTTAACTCTTTAAAGAAAAAATCAACTGATATCTCTGCACCTCAAAAACGTGGTGTATGTACTCGTGTTGGTACAATGACTCCGAAGAAACCGAACTCAGCGTTACGTAAATACGCTCGTGTACGTTTAACAAATGGTATTGAAGTTACAGCTTACATCCCAGGTATCGGTCATAACCTACAAGAGCATAGCGTAGTATTAATTCGCGGTGGTCGAGTAAAGGATTTACCAGGGGTACGTTACCACATCGTTCGTGGTGCGCTTGATACAGCTGGTGTTGACAAACGTATGCAAGGACGTTCTAAATATGGTACTAAGCGACCAAAACCTGCTAAAAAATAATAACTTTAAAATGAAAGGAGGAACTCAATATGCCTCGTAAAGGACCTGTTGCGAAACGTGACGTGTTACCAGATCCAATGTACAAATCTAAGCTAGTAACACGCCTTATCAACAAAATGATGGTTGACGGTAAAAAAGGTAAATCTCAAACAATTCTTTATAACGCTTTCGATATCGTTCGTGAACGTTCAGAGAAAGACCCTATGGAAGTATTCGAGCAAGCTCTTAAGAACATCATGCCTGTTCTTGAAGTACGTGCTCGTCGTGTTGGTGGTGCTAACTACCAAGTTCCAGTTGAGGTTCGTCCAGAACGCCGTACAACTTTAGGTCTTCGCTGGTTAGTAAACTATGCTCGTCTTCGTGGTGAAAAAACTATGGAAGAGCGTCTAGCTTACGAAATCTTAGATGCAGCTAACAACGCTGGTGCATCTGTTAAGAAACGTGAAGACACTCATAAAATGGCAGAAGCTAACAAAGCATTTGCTCATTACCGTTGGTAGGATTCAACGTAAAATAAATGTAAGCATAAACCGCTTTATTTGTCGCTTATGGAAGTGTGGAGAGGGAGAATGCCTCTCCCTTTCGTTGGGCGCTCGTTTTACATAATGAGGGTACTGGACATACTGACATGTGTAACAATATAAAGTGGCTTTTTTGCTACTTAAAATAAAAAAATCCAATCCATATATGGAAGGAGCAAGACACCAAATGACAAGAGAGTTCTCTTTAGAAAACACTCGTAATATTGGTATCATGGCTCACATCGATGCTGGTAAAACAACAGCAACTGAACGTATTCTGTATTACACAGGACGTATTCATAAAATCGGTGAAACTCATGAAGGTGCATCTCAGATGGACTGGATGGAGCAAGAGCAAGAGCGTGGTATCACAATTACTTCTGCTGCAACTACAGCTCAATGGAAAGGTCACCGTGTAAACATCATTGACACTCCAGGACACGTAGACTTCACAGTAGAAGTAGAACGTTCTTTACGCGTACTTGATGGTGCGGTAGCAGTACTTGATGCACAATCTGGTGTAGAACCACAAACAGAAACTGTTTGGCGTCAGGCTACTACTTACGGTGTACCTCGTATCGTATTCGTTAACAAAATGGATAAGATTGGTGCAGATTTCTTATACTCTGTAGGAACAATCCACGATCGTTTACAAGCAAACGCACACCCAATTCAGTTACCAATCGGTGCTGAAGATGAGTTCAATGGTATCATTGACCTTGTTGAAGAATGTGCTTACATGTACGGTAACGATTTAGGAACAGACATCGAGCGTGTTGAAATTCCTGAAGAGCACAAAGAATTAGCTGCAGAATACCGTGGAAAACTTATTGAAGCGGTAGCTGAGCTTGATGAAGAAATGATGATGAAGTACCTAGAAGGTGAAGAAATCACTATAGAAGAGCTTAAAGCTGGTATCCGTAAGGCTACAACTTCTGTAGAATTCTTCCCAGTAATCTGTGGTTCTGCATTCAAAAATAAAGGTGTTCAAATTCTGTTAGACGCAGTTATCGATTACCTACCATCTCCATTAGACGTACCTGCTATTAAAGGTACTCTTCCGGATACAGATGAAGAAATCGAACGTAAGTCTAGCGATGAAGAACCATTTGCAGCTTTAGCATTCAAAATCATGACTGACCCTTATGTTGGTAAGTTAACGTTCTTCCGTGTGTATTCTGGTGTGTTAAACTCTGGATCATACGTGAAAAACTCAACTAAAGGTAAGCGTGAGCGTGTAGGTCGTATCCTACAAATGCACGCTAACAGCCGTGAAGAGATTTCAACAGTTTACGCTGGTGATATCGCTGCTGCTGTAGGTTTAAAAGATACTACTACTGGTGATACTCTTTGTGACGAGAAGAGCCTTGTTATCCTTGAGTCTATGGAATTCCCAGAGCCAGTTATCTCTGTAGCTATCGAACCAAAATCTAAAGCTGACCAAGATAAAATGGGTACAGCATTATCTAAGCTTTCTGAAGAAGATCCAACATTCCGTGCTCACACTGACCAAGAAACTGGCCAAACAATCATCGCTGGTATGGGTGAACTTCACCTTGATATCATCGTTGACCGTATGCGCCGTGAATTCAAAGTGGAAGCAAACGTTGGTGCTCCTCAGGTAGCATACCGTGAGACTTTCCGCGCTGCTGCGAAAGTTGAAGGTAAGTTCGCTCGTCAATCTGGTGGTCGTGGACAATTCGGTCACGTTTGGATTGAGTTTGAACCTAATGAAGAAGGTAAAGGTTTTGAATTCCAAAACAAAATCGTCGGTGGTGTAGTTCCACGTGAATACATCCCAGCTGTTGGAGCGGGTCTTGAAGACTCACTTAAAAATGGTGTACTAGCTGGTTATCCACTAGTTGACATCAAAGCTGCGTTAGTTGACGGATCTTACCATGATGTCGATTCATCTGAGATGGCGTTCAAAATCGCTGCATCTATGGCACTTAAAGCTGCGGTTTCTAAATGTAGCCCAGTAATTCTTGAGCCAATGATGAAAGTTGAAGTTGTAATTCCTGAAGAGTACATGGGTGACATTATGGGCGACGTAACATCTCGTCGTGGACGTGTAGAAGGTATGGAAGCTCGCGGTAACGCACAAGTTGTTCGCGCTATGGTTCCACTTTCTGAAATGTTCGGTTATGCAACGGCATTACGTTCTAACACTCAAGGACGCGGAACATTCTCAATGACATTTGATCATTATGAAGAAGTACCGAAGTCTGTTTCTGAAGAAATTATTAAAAAAAATAAAGGTGAATAATTGATTTTTATCGATTGTTCAAGTATAACTACTTATGTAAGCTTAGAAAGTGGGACGTAAGTTTCACTTTCTAGTCTAAATATAAAATAACCTATATAAACTAAGGAGGAATTTAGAATGGCTAAAGCTAAATTCGAACGTTCTAAACCCCATGTTAACATCGGTACAATCGGCCACGTTGACCATGGTAAAACTACATTAACTGCTGCGATCACTACAGTTCTTGCAAAAGCTGGTGGTGCTGAAGCACGCGGATACGATCAAATCGACGCTGCTCCAGAAGAAAGAGAGCGCGGAATCACAATCTCAACTGCACACGTTGAGTACGAAACTGAAACTCGTCACTATGCACACGTTGACTGCCCAGGTCACGCTGACTATGTTAAAAACATGATCACTGGTGCTGCTCAAATGGACGGCGGTATCTTAGTAGTATCTGCTGCTGATGGCCCAATGCCTCAAACACGTGAGCACATCCTTCTTTCTCGTCAAGTAGGTGTTCCTTACATCGTTGTATTCTTAAACAAATGCGACATGGTAGACGACGAAGAATTATTAGAATTAGTAGAAATGGAAGTTCGCGACCTATTATCTGAATACGGATTCCCAGGCGACGACATTCCTGTAATCAAAGGTTCTGCTCTTAAAGCTCTTCAAGGAGAAGCTGATTGGGAAGCAAAAATCATTGAATTAATGACTGAAGTTGATGCTTACATCCCAACTCCAGAACGTGAAACTGACAAACCATTCTTAATGCCTATCGAGGATGTATTCTCTATCACAGGTCGTGGTACAGTTGCAACTGGTCGTGTAGAGCGCGGAATCGTTAAAGTTGGTGACGTAGTAGAAATCATCGGTCTTGCTGAAGAAAATGCTTCTACAACTGTAACTGGTGTAGAGATGTTCCGTAAACTTCTTGACCAAGCTCAAGCTGGAGACAACATCGGTGCTTTACTTCGTGGGGTTGCTCGTGAAGACATCCAACGTGGACAAGTTCTTGCTAAAACTGGCTCTGTAAAAGCTCACGCTAAATTCAAAGCTGAAGTTTTCGTATTATCTAAAGAAGAAGGTGGACGTCACACTCCATTCTTCGCTAACTACCGTCCTCAGTTCTACTTCCGTACAACTGACGTAACTGGTATCATCCAATTACCAGAAGGTACTGAAATGGTAATGCCTGGTGACAACATCGAAATGACTATCGAACTTATCGCTCCAATCGCTATCGAAGAGGGAACTAAATTCTCTATTCGTGAAGGTGGACGTACAGTAGGTTACGGTGTAGTTGCAACTATCGTTGAGTAATCTTAACTGATATAAAAAAACCCAAGGGATCTTCCCTTGGGTTTTTTGTTTGTAGTTATATAATGAATGAAATTTTATTTTTATGTTTTGACGAGTTTCTTCTATAGTAATATGAAATCAATAAAACTAAAATCCAGAAACTGTAAAATGAATTCTGTTAGATGAAAACTTGAAATTCTTTAAAGTGCCATGTATAATAGCAAAAGTAGAGAAAAGCAGATGCAAACAAAAAGATGCTTGCATCTAGACGAATAACATTGTATAATAGACAATGTTGGTCTTTGACTGCGATGAAGTGGAAGGTTGCTGACACACCCGGCCGCTTTGCCATGGCATGGTGTGGGGAAATTTCCATGGAGAAGGTCTATTTTAGAAATAGGCGAACGAAGGAGGGAAAATAATGGCAAAAGAAAAAATTCGTATCCGTTTAAAAGCTTATGATCACCGTATTCTTGATCAATCAGCTGAGAAAATTGTAGAAACAGCTAAGCGTTCTGGGGCAACAGTTTCTGGTCCGATCCCATTACCAACTGAGAAGACTATTTACACAATTCTTCGTGCTGTTCATAAGTACAAAGATTCTCGTGAGCAATTCGAAATGCGCACACACAAACGTTTAATCGATATCGTGAGTCCTACTCCACAAACAGTAGATTCATTAATGCGTTTAGACTTACCGTCTGGTGTAGATATCGAAATCAAACTATAATTCATATAACTTAAAAATGTAGGAGGTGTAACTCATGACCAAAGGAATCTTAGGAAGAAAGATCGGTATGACTCAAGTATTTGCTGAGAACGGTGAGTTAATCCCAGTAACAGTTATCGCTGCTAATCCAAACGTTGTTCTTCAAAAGAAAACAACTGAAACTGATGGCTACAATGCAATCCAGTTAGGATTTGAAGATAAACGTGAAAAGTTAACTAACAAACCTGAACAAGGCCACACTGCTAAAGCATCTACAACTCCTAAGCGCTTCATTCGCGAAATCCGCGATGCAGACGTGGACGGATTAGAGGTTGGTCAAGAGGTAAAAGTTGAAGTTTTCGCTGCAGGTGAAATCGTTGACGTAACAGGAATTTCTAAAGGTAAAGGTTTCCAAGGTGTTATCAAACGCCACGGACAATCTCGCGGACCTATGTCTCATGGTTCTCGCTATCACCGTCGTCCAGGTTCAATGGGCCCAGTTGCTCCGAACCGTGTATTCAAAGGTAAAAAACTTGCTGGACGTATGGGTGGAGACCAAGTTACTATCCAAAACTTAGAAATCGTTCAAGTTGACACTGAGCGCAACTTATTACTAGTAAAAGGTAACGTTCCAGGTGCTAAGAAATCTCTTGTAGTTGTTCAAGGCGCTGTGAAGGTTAGCAAATAATTCACATAGGAAGGAGGAATTCCAATGCCAAAAGTTACTGTATATAACCAAACTGGTTCACAGGTTGGTGAAATCGAATTAGCTGAAGCTATTTTCGGTATCGAACCAAATGAAGCTGTACTTTTCGAAGCTGTAATGATGCAACGTGCATCTTTACGTCAAGGTACACACAAAGTAAAAACTCGTTCTGAAGTTCGTGGTGGTGGTCGTAAACCATGGCGTCAAAAAGGAACTGGACGTGCTCGTCAAGGGTCTATCCGCTCTCCTCAATGGCGTGGTGGTGGTACGGTATTCGGACCTACACCAAGAAGCTATGCGTACAAACTTCCTAAGAAGGTTCGTCGTTTAGCAATCAAATCTGCATTAGCTACTAAAGTAGTTGAGAACAACATTGTAGTTCTTGAAGACCTAGTGTTAAATGCACCAAAAACAAAAGACATGCTAGCAGTACTTAAAGGATTAACTGTTGAGAAGAAAGCTCTTATCGTAACTGCTGATGCAAACGAATCTGTAGAGTTATCTGCTCGCAATATCCCTGGAGTAACAGTAATCACTGCTGATGGCGTAAACGTTTTAGACGTGCTTCATCATGATAAGCTAATCATGACAAAAGCGGCAGTGGAAAAAGTAGAGGAGGTGCTTGCATAATGAGAGATCCTCGTGATATCATTAAGCGCCCAGTTATCACTGAACGTTCTATGGAAATGATGGCTGAAAAAAAATACACGTTCGATGTGGACGTTAAATCTAATAAAACAGAAGTTAAAGATGCTCTTGAAGCGATCTTTGGTGTTAAAGTAGAAAAAGTGAACATCATGAACTACAAGCCGAAAGCAAAACGCGTTGGTCGTCACGCTGGTTTTACTAGCCGTCGTCGTAAAGCAATCGTTAAGCTAACTGCTGACAGCAAAGAAATCGAAATCTTCCAAGGCGTTTAATTCTTACTAAAGAAGGAGGGAAATTGAGATGGGAATTAAAAAGTATAATCCAACTACTAACGGTCGTCGTAATATGACTACGAATGATTTCGCTGAAATCACGACTGACAGACCAGAAAAGTCATTACTTGCTCCTTTAAGCAAGAAGGCTGGTCGTAATAACCAAGGTAAAATTACTGTACGTCATCAAGGTGGCGGACATAAGCGTCAATACCGTATCATCGACTTTAAGCGTAACAAAGATGGAATTCCAGGACGCGTTGCTACGATCGAATACGATCCAAACCGCTCTGCGAATATCGCATTAATTAACTACGTTGACGGTGAAAAACGTTACATTCTTGCTCCTAAGAACTTAGAAGTAGGTATGGAAGTTATGTCTGGCCCAGAAGCTGACATCAAAATCGGTAACGCATTACCATTAATCAACATTCCAGTAGGTACTGTTGTTCATAACATCGAGCTTAAGCCTGGTCGTGGCGGACAATTAGTTCGTTCTGCTGGTACATCTGCTCAAGTACTTGGTAAAGAAGGTAAATACGTACTTGTACGTTTAACTTCTGGTGAAGTACGTCTTGTATTATCTGCTTGTCGCGCTTCAATCGGTCAAGTAGGTAACGAACAACACGAACTTATCAAGATCGGTAAAGCAGGTCGCTCTCGCTGGTTAGGTAAACGCCCAACAGTTCGTGGTTCTGTAATGAACCCAGTTGATCACCCACACGGTGGTGGTGAAGGACGTTCTCCAATCGGACGTAAGTCTCCAATGTCTCCATGGGGTAAACCAACTCTTGGATTCAAGACTCGTAAGAAAAACAAAGCGTCTGACAAATTCATCGTTCGTCGTCGTAAAAAATAATGGGATTGTAGTACGGTTCATTTTTAGAACCGTACGCCAATCACGAAGGGAGGCACCAAAATGGCTCGTAGCTTAAAAAAAGGACCATTTGTCGATGATCACTTAATGAGCAAAATGGAAAAATTAGTTGCATCTGAGCAAAAACAAGTTGTTAAAACTTGGTCTCGCCGTTCAACAATCTTCCCTCAGTTCATCGGACACACAATCGCTGTATATGATGGTCGTAAACACGTACCTGTGTACATCACTGAGGATATGGTTGGCCATAAGTTAGGTGAATTCGCACCAACTCGTACGTATAAAGGTCACCTTGCTGACGATAAGAAAACTAGAAGATAATGAGAGGAGGCACTTCAATGCAAGCTAAAGCAGTAGCGAGAACAGTTCGTATTGCTCCTCGTAAAGTTCGTTTAGTAGTAGACTTAATCCGAGGTAAGCAAGTGGGTGAAGCGATTGCTATCCTTAACCACACACCAAAAACTGCTTCTCCAGTTGTAGAGAAAGTTTTAAAATCTGCAATCGCAAATGCAGAGCACAATTATGAGATGGATATTAACAACCTAGTTGTTGAAAAAGTTTTCGTTGACGAAGGTCCAACGTTGAAACGTTTCCGTCCACGTGCAATGGGTCGTGCAAGCCAAATTAACAAACGCACAAGCCACATCACAGTTGTGGTATCAGAAAAGAAGGAGGGATAATCGATGGGTCAAAAGGTTAATCCAATTGGTCTTCGTGTCGGCGTTATCCGTGACTGGGAATCTCGTTGGTTCGCAGAGAAAGATTATGCTACATTATTACATGAAGACATCAAAATCCGTGAGTACATTACTGTACGCTTAAAAGATTCTGCTGTTGCTAAAGTAGAAATCGAACGTGCAGCAAATCGTGTAAATGTTACAATTCACACTGCAAAACCTGGTATGGTAATTGGTAAAGGTGGTACTGAAGTTGAAGCACTTCGTAAAGCTCTTAACCAATTAACAGGCAAGCGTGTACACATCAACATTTTAGAAGTTAAGAGAGCTGATCTTAACGCTAAATTAGTAGGCGAAAACATTGCTCGTCAATTAGAAAACCGTGTATCATTCCGTCGTGCACAAAAGCAAGTTATTCAACGTGCTATGCGTGCAGGTGCTAAAGGTATTAAAACACAGGTTTCTGGTCGTCTTGGCGGAGCTGATATCGCTCGTGCAGAATCTTACAGTGAAGGAACTGTTCCACTTCATACACTTCGCGCTGATATTGACTATGCAGCAGTTGAAGCTGATACAACATACGGTAAATTAGGCGTAAAAGTATGGATCTACCGTGGAGAAGTCCTTCCTACAAAAAAGAAAGCTTCTGAGGAAGGAGGAAAATAATATGTTAATGCCAAAACGCGTAAAATATCGTAGAGAGCATCGTGGTAAAATGCGTGGTCGTGCAAAAGGTGGAACTGAAATTGCTTTCGGTGAATTCGGTTTACAAGCACAAGCTGCTTCATGGATTACAAACCGTCAAATCGAAGCTGCTCGTCGTGCAATGACTCGTTACATGAAACGTGGCGGTAAAGTATGGATTAAAATTTTCCCTTCTAAACCTTACACTGCAAAACCTCTAGAAGTACGTATGGGTTCCGGTAAAGGGGCACCAGAAGGCTGGGTAGCAGTAGTAAAACCTGGGAAAATTATGTTCGAAATCGCGGGTGTATCTGAAGAGGTAGCACGCGAAGCATTACGTCTTGCAGCTCACAAGTTACCTGTGAAATGTAAATTCGTAAAACGTGAAGAAAATGGTGGTGAATCTAATGAAAACTAATGATATTCGTGAATTAACCACTGCCGAAATCGAAACAAAAGTTAAAGCTTTAAAGGAAGAATTGTTCAATCTTCGCTTCCAACTTGCTACAGGACAATTAGAGAATCCAACTCGCATTCGTGAAGTGCGTAAAGCAATTGCTCGTATGAAAACTGTAGTTCGTGAAAGAGAGATCGGAATTAATCGATAAATTGAGGGGAGGTTTGCATAGTGAGCGAACGTAACCAACGCAAAGTTTATACTGGTCGTGTTGTGTCTGACAAAATGGACAAAACGATTACAGTTTTAGTTGAAACTTACAAAACTCATTCCTTGTACGGAAAGCGTGTTAAGTATTCTAAGAAGTACAAAGCCCATGATGAGCAAAACCAAGCGAAACTTGGCGATATCGTTAAAATCATGGAAACTCGCCCGCTTTCTGCTACTAAGCGTTTCCGTTTAGTTGAAATCGTTGAAGAAGCGGTTATTATCTAAATAGATGAATCGGAATTTTTAGTCCGAAGGGAGGTTTCATAAGATGATCCAACAAGAATCTCGTTTGAAAGTTGCTGACAACTCTGGTGCACGTGAACTTTTAACAATTAAAGTATTAGGCGGCTCTGGTCGTAAATATGCTAACATCGGTGATATTATCGTTGCTACGGTAAAACAAGCAACACCAGGTGGCGTTGTTAAAAAAGGTGACGTTGTTAAAGCAGTAGTAGTACGTACGAAGAGCGGAGCTCGTCGTCCGGACGGTTCTTACATCAAATTTGATGAAAACGCAGCGGTTATCATTAAAGACGATAAGAGCCCACGTGGTACTCGTATCTTCGGACCAGTAGCTCGTGAATTACGTGATAGCAACTTCATGAAGATCGTTTCTTTAGCTCCAGAAGTTCTATAATTTAAGGTATTGCCTTGCTAAGGAGGTGCAGAATTAAGATGCATGTAAAAAAAGGTGATAAAGTACAGGTAATCACTGGTAAAGACAAAGGAAAACAAGGCGTTATCCTTGTGGCTTTCCCAAAGCAAAACCGTGTTATCGTTGAGGGTGTTAACATCGTTAAAAAACACTCTAAGCCATCTCAATTAAATCCACAAGGTGGAATTATTACTAAAGAAGCACCTATTCACGTTTCTAACGTTATGGTTTTAGATCCTAAAACAGGTGAACCTACTCGCGTAGGCTTCAAAGTAGAAGATGGTAAAAAAGTTCGTATTGCAAAAAAATCTGGTGAATTATTAGATAAATAATTTTCTTAAGAAAGGAGGTCACTTCATTGAATCGCCTTAAAGAGAAGTTCCAAAAGGAAATTACTCCTGCTCTAGTGAGCAAGTTTAACTATAAATCTGTGATGGAAGTACCGAAAATCGAAAAGATCGTAATCAACACTGGTGTTGGTGACGCGGTATCTAACTCAAAAGCTTTAGACAATGCAGTAGAAGAATTAACACAAATCGCAGGTCAAAAGCCTGTTGTAACTCGTGCTAAAAAATCAATCGCTGGTTTCCGTCTTCGTGAAGGTATGCCAATCGGTGCGAAAGTAACTTTACGCGGCGAGCAAATGTATGAGTTCTTCGACAAATTAGTATCAGTTTCTTTACCACGTGTACGTGATTTCCGTGGTGTTTCTAAGAAATCATTTGATGGTCGTGGGAACTACACATTAGGTGTTAAAGAGCAACTTATCTTCCCTGAGATCGATTATGATAAAGTAAGCAAAGTCCGCGGTATGGACATCGTAATCGTTACTACAGCGAAAACTGATGAAGAAGCTCGTGAACTTTTAACACAATTCGGTATGCCATTCCAAAAATAATGGAAGCCAACGCTAAGTAGAGGAGGCGAAAACGTGGCTAAAAAATCTATGATAGCGAAACAAAAGCGTACTCCTAAGTTTAAAGTACAAGAGTATACACGTTGCGAACGCTGCGGTCGTCCGCATTCTGTATACCGCAAATTTAAGCTTTGCCGTATTTGTTTCCGTGAACTTGCATATAAAGGTCAAATTCCTGGTGTTAAAAAAGCTAGTTGGTAAAACCCACAAATGGGAAGGAGGTAAAACACATGGTGATGACAGATCCAATTGCAGACATGCTTACTCGCATCCGTAATGCGAACATGGTACGTCATGAGAAATTAGAGGTTCCTGCTTCTAAAATCAAAAAAGAGATCGCTGAACTTTTAAAACGTGAAGGTTTCATTCGTGATGTAGAATACATCGAGGATAACAAACAAGGTATCCTTCGTATTTTCCTGAAATATGGTGCAAACAATGAACGTGTAATCACTGGATTAAAACGTATCAGTAAACCTGGCTTACGCGTTTACGCTAAAGCTGATGAAGTACCACGTGTACTTAACGGATTAGGTATCGCTCTTGTTTCTACATCTAAGGGAGTAATGACAGACAAAGACGCTCGTCAATTACAAACTGGTGGAGAAGTAGTAGCATACGTTTGGTAATATATATTTAAAACGAACGGAGGTGTGACCACATGTCTCGTATTGGTAAAAAGATTCTTGAAATCCCTGCAGGTGTTACTATCACAGTTGCAGAAGACAATACTGTAACAGTAAAAGGCCCTAAAGGTGAATTAACTCGTACTTTCAATGCTGATATGCTTATCAAAATTGAAGAGAATACATTAACAGTTGAGCGTCCATCTGAACAGAAGGACCACCGTGCATTACACGGTACAACTCGTGCTTTAATCGGAAACATGGTTGAAGGTGTAACTGCAGGTTTCGCACGCGGACTTGAATTAGTCGGTGTAGGTTACCGTGCTCAAAAACAAGGTGATAAACTTGTATTAAGCGTAGGTTATTCTCATCCAGTAGAAATGACTCCGGAAGCAGGTATTGAAGTTGAAGTACCTGCACCAACTAAAATCGTAATCAAAGGTATCGACAAGCAACGTGTTGGCGAATTTGCTGCTAACATCCGTGCTGTACGTGCTCCTGAGCCATATAAAGGTAAAGGTATTCGTTACGAAGGCGAAGTTGTTCGTCGTAAAGAAGGTAAAACTGCTAAGTAAACCCGTTAGGTGAGAGAAAGGAGTGACAAGAAAATGATCACTAAAGCTGATAAAAATGCGACTCGTAAGAAAAGACATGCACGTGTACGTGCTAAACTTACTGGTACTGCAGAGCGTCCACGTTTAAACGTGTTCCGTTCTAACCAACATATTTACGCTCAAGTTATTGATGATGTGAATGGTGTAACGTTAGTAAGTGCATCTACTCTTGATAAAGACCTTGCTCTTAACGGTACTAGCAATACTGAAGCTGCTACGAAAGTAGGAGAATCAGTTGCTAAGCGTGCTGTAGAGAAAGGCGTTAAAGAAGTAGTATTCGATCGCGGTGGTTACTTATACCATGGCCGTGTTAAAGCTCTAGCTGAAGCTGCTCGTGAGGCTGGATTACAATTTTAATGGTCAAAGGAGGGAAAATTGATGCATCGCATTGACCCAAGTAAATTAGAACTTGAAGAACGTGTAGTTACGATAAATCGTGTCGCGAAAGTTGTTAAGGGTGGTCGTCGTTTCCGCTTTGCTGCACTAGTTGTAGTTGGCGATAAAAACGGTCATGTTGGATTCGGTACTGGTAAAGCACAAGAGGTACCAGACGCAATCCGCAAAGCTATCGAAGACGCTAAGAAAAACTTAATCGCTGTACCATTAGTTGGTACAACAATTCCACACACAATCAACGGTCACTTTGGAGCTGGTGAAGTATTCTTAAAACCTGCTGCTGAAGGTACTGGTGTTATTGCTGGTGGACCTGTTCGTGCGGTACTTGAATTAGCTGGTGTACAAGATATTCTTTCGAAATCTCTTGGTTCTAACACACCAATCAACATGATTCGCGCTACTGTGAACGGATTAAGCGAACTTAAGCGCGCTGAAGATGTTGCAAAATTACGCGGTAAATCTGTAGAAGAGCTACTAGGTTAAGGAGGGAAAACAAATGGCGAAAAAGTTAGAAATTACCCTCACTCGTAGTGTAATTGGTCGTCCACAAGATCAACGTGCGACGGTAGAAGCTTTAGGTCTTAAAAAGTTGAATTCAACTGTAGTTAAGGAAGAAACTCCTGCTATTCTTGGTATGATCAACAAAGTTTCTCACCTTATAACTGTAAAAGAAGCTTAAGGATAACTCATTAATATAAGGAGGTGCCTGGGAATGAAACTTCATGAATTAAAACCTGCAGAAGGTTCTCGTAAAGTACGTAACCGTGTCGGTCGTGGTATCGGTTCTGGTAACGGTAAAACTGCTGGTAAAGGTCATAAAGGACAAAACGCACGTTCTGGTGGCGGTGTTCGTCTTGGCTTCGAAGGTGGTCAAACTCCATTATTCCGTCGTTTACCAAAACGCGGCTTCACAAACATTAACCGTAAAGAGTTTGCTATTGTAAACTTAACAACGTTAAATCGTTTTGAAGATGGTACAGAAGTAACACCTGAATTATTGCTGGAAACTGGCGTTATCAGCAAGTTAAACGACGGTGTTAAAATTCTTGCAAGCGGCGCAGTAGAGAAAAAACTAACTGTTAAAGCGCACAAGTTCTCTTCAAGTGCTAAAGAAGCAATTGAAGCAGCTGGCGGATCAGTTGAGGTGATCTAATGTTTCGTACAATCTCCAACTTTATGCGCGTTGCTGAGATAAGACGTAAAATATTATTCACTTTAGCGATGTTAATCGTATTCAGGATTGGCACGTTTATCCCAGTGCCATTTACAAATGGAGACGTACTGAAAGCACAAGATCAATTAAATGCCTTAGGTATCCTAAATACATTTGGCGGTGGCGCCTTGAAAAACTTCTCCATCTTCGCGATGGGAATCATGCCGTATATTACAGCATCCATCATCGTGCAATTATTGCAGATGGATGTTGTTCCTAAATTTTCGGAATGGTCGAAGCAAGGCGAAATGGGCCGTCGTAAACTAACGCAATTTACGCGTTACTTTACAATTGTTCTTGCGTTTATTCAGGGGTTTGGTATGTCAATCGGTTTTAACGGTATGGTAGGTGGGCAATTAATTTTGAATCCTGGTTGGAGCACTTATTTATACATTGCTACGGTACTGACTGCTGGTACTGCATTTTTAATGTGGTTAGGCGAACAGATTACATCTAAAGGTGTAGGTAATGGTATTTCCATCCTTATCTTTGGAGGTATTGCTGCAGCGATCCCAAGTGTTATATCTCAAGTGTATCAACAACAGTTTCAAAATATCGGAGATCAATTGTTCATGAGTATCGTTAAAGTTGCATTGATCTTACTAGCTGTGCTAGCGGTTATTGTTGGTGTTATTTTCATTCAACAGGCTGTTAGAAAGATCCCAATTCAATATGCGAAGCGTGTAACAGGAGGGAATGGGAATCATGCTGGAGCACAAAACACACATTTACCGCTTAAGGTAAATAGTGCGGGTGTTATTCCAGTCATTTTTGCTGTTTCATTCTTAATTACGCCTCCAACTATTGCACAGTTCTTCCCGAATCATGATGTATCGCAGTGGATCATTGCAAACTTTAACTATTCTCACCCAGTGGGAATGATTATATATGTTGCGCTCATTGTAGCCTTCACATATTTCTATGCGTTTGTTCAGGTTAATCCAGAGCAAATGTCAGAGAATCTAAACAAACAAGGTGGATATGTTCCAGGTATTCGTCCGGGTAAGAATACGGAACAATATCTAACAAAAATCTTGTATCGTTTGACCTTTGTAGGATCAATTTTCCTAGCAGCGATTGCAATCTTACCAGTTATCTTTACGAAACTGGGAAATCTTCCTCCATCTGCACAGATTGGTGGAACGAGTATGTTAATCGTTGTCGGCGTTGCTTTAGAAACAATGAAGCAGCTAGAAAGCCAACTGGTAAAACGCCATTACAAAGGGTTTATCAAGCAGTGAGTAAGTGGGAAGAATTGTCTTCCCTACATGCTCATGTACTCTGAGGGGGAACAAGGATGAACTTAATTTTAATGGGGCTTCCTGGTGCTGGTAAAGGTACACAAGCCGAACAGATTGTTGCCAAGTATAACATCCCTCACATTTCAACAGGAGATATGTTCCGTGCAGCTATGAAGGCTGAAACTGAAATGGGTTTACAAGCAAAATCTTTTATTGATAAAGGTGCACTTGTTCCAGATGAAGTTACAATCGGAATCGTTCGTGAACGTTTAAGTCAAGAAGACTGCGTAAGAGGTTTCTTACTAGACGGTTTCCCACGAACTGTTGCACAAGCATCAGCTCTTGAAGAGATTATGAAAGATCTTGGCAAAAAAATCGACTATGTTTTAAACATTAATGTGGATTCAGGGTTGTTATTAAAACGCCTTACAGGCCGTCGCATTTGTAAAGAGTGCGGTGCGACTTACCACTTAGAATTCAATGCGCCAGCAAAAGCTGACGTGTGTGATAAATGTGGTGGCGAATTATATCAACGCTCTGATGACAATGAAGAAACTGTAGCAAATCGTTTAGATGTAAATATTAAGCAAACAAAACCTTTGCTTGATTTCTACGAGGAGCTTGGTTACCTACAAAGCATTAATGGTGAGCAAGATATCAATAAAGTATTTGCTGATATCGATGTTCTCATCGGAGGCTTAGCGTAATGATAATCTGCAAAACTCCTCGCGAGATAGAAATCATGCGAGAAGCTGGCAGGATCGTTGCTTTAACTCATCAAGAGTTGAAACAGCACATTACTCCAGGAATTACAACGAAAGAGCTCGATCAAATAGCGGAAAAGACGATTCAAAAATATGGTGCTACGCCATCTTTTAAAGGATACAACGGATTTCCGGGGAGCATTTGTGCTTCTGTAAATGAAGAGCTTGTACACGGAATTCCAGGGAAGCGCAAGCTCAAAGAGGGCGATATCATCAGTATCGATATTGGTGCGAAATACAATGGGTACCATGGCGATTCTGCATGGACGTATCCAGTTGGAAGCATTTCTGAATCTGTTCAAAAGCTACTTGATGTCACAGAAAAATCGTTGTATCTTGGTCTAGAACAAGTAAAACCAGGCGAAAGATTATCAAATATCTCACATGCGGTTCAAACCCATGCTGAAGAGAATGGGTTCTCGATCGTTAGGGAGTATGTTGGTCACGGAATCGGGCAAGACTTACATGAGGACCCTCAAATCCCGCACTATGGTCCACCAAATAGAGGCCCTAGATTAAAGCCGGGAATGGTCATCTGTGTTGAGCCGATGGTGAATCAAGGAAGACGATATGTAAAAACACTATCTGATGACTGGACAGTGGTAACGGTAGATGGTAAATGGTGTGCCCATTTTGAGCACACGATTGCTCTTACAGAAGCAGGATACGAAATCCTTACCACTTTATAAGTAGCTGGCTCTCCGGGATTTCAGAGCAGTGTAAAATGTTACTGATTTGAAGAAGGGAGAACTATTGAATGGCTAAAGATGATGTAATTGAAGTCGAAGGTACCGTTCTTGAAACGTTGCCAAATGCTATGTTCAAAGTAGAATTAGAGAATGGGCATGTCGTATTGGCTCACGTTTCTGGTAAAATCCGTATGAACTTCATTCGTATTTTACCAGGAGACAAAGTTACGGTAGAATTATCTCCGTACGATTTAAATCGTGGTCGTATTACGTACCGTTTTAAATAATATAGCACTCCGTAATCTTTAAGGAGGTTCGAGACATGAAAGTAAGACCGTCAGTTAAACCAATCTGCGAAAAATGTAAAGTTATTCGTAGACGTGGAAAAGTAATGGTTATTTGTGAAAACCCTAAACATAAACAAAAACAAGGTTAATCAGAAGGAGGTGCATTCAGAATGGCACGTATCGCAGGTGTAGATATTCCTCGAGACAAACGCGTTGTTATTTCTTTAACTTACGTATTCGGCATTGGTCGCACAACTGCTGAAAAAATTCTTACTGAAGCTGGTATTTCTTCAGAAACACGAGTTCGTGATTTAACGGAAGACGAACTAGGACGTATCCGTGATATCATCGATCGTATTAAAGTTGAGGGAGACCTTCGTCGTGAAGTATCTCTTAACATTAAACGTCTAATGGAGATCGGTTCTTACCGTGGTCTTCGTCACCGTCGTGGTTTACCAGTTCGTGGTCAAAACTCTAAAAACAATGCTCGTACACGTAAAGGTCCACGTCGTACAGTAGCAAATAAAAAGAAATAATAAGTAAAGGAGGTTGAACTAACAATGGCACGTAAAACAAACACTCGTAAAAAACGTGTGAAAAAGAATATTGAAGCTGGTATAGCTCATATTCGTTCTACTTTCAACAACACAATCGTAACACTTACAGATACTCATGGTAACGCACTTTCTTGGTCTAGTGCTGGTGCACTTGGTTTCCGTGGATCTCGTAAGTCTACTCCATTCGCTGCGCAAATGGCTGCTGAAGCTGCTGCTAAAGTTGCAATGGAACACGGTTTAAAAACTTTAGAGGTTACTGTTAAAGGTCCTGGTGCTGGTCGTGAAGCTGCAATTCGTGCTCTTCAAGCTGCAGGTCTAGAAGTAACAGCAATTAGAGATGTTACTCCAGTTCCTCATAATGGATGTCGTCCACCAAAACGTCGTCGTGTGTAATTTTTCTGTATAGAATTTTCCCTTTTGTCTATAATGGATATGATGCATTATCGAGAAATTTCGTACAGAAACATCGCTTGTTGTGCACAATCGGGAACTGCCTAAGGGGGACTTTCGGTTAGACAGGGGGTATCCCTTTGTTTAACCGGGGTTTCGACGTTTTGAAGGAGGGTTTAGTTAATGATTGAAATCGAAAAGCCGAAAATCGAAACGGTTGAACTTAACGAAGATGCTAAATATGGTAAATTCGTAATTGAACCGCTTGAGCGTGGATATGGTACTACTTTGGGTAACTCCTTACGTCGTATTCTTTTATCCTCACTCCCTGGTGCCGCTGTTACTGCTATCCAAATCGATGGCGTATTACATGAATTTTCAACAGTTGAGGGCGTAGTAGAAGACGTTACGACGATCATCTTAAACTTGAAAAAGTTAGCTCTTAAAATCTACTCTGAAGAAGAGAAGACGTTGGAAATTGATGTGCAGGGCGAAGGTATTGTCACAGCTGCTGATATTACTCACGATAGTGATGTAGAAATCTTAAATCCAGATTTACACATTGCAACGTTAGCAAAAAATGCGCATTTCCGCATGCGTTTAACTGCAAAGCGTGGCCGTGGGTATACGCCAGCTGATGCAAATAAAAGCGAAGATCAACCAATAGGAGTAATTCCTATTGATTCTATTTATACTCCAGTATCACGTGTGACTTACCAAGTGGAAAAGACACGTGTCGGACAAGTGGCTAATTATGATAAGCTTACGCTTGATGTATGGACGGATGGAAGCATCGGGCCAAAAGAAGCTATCTCTTTAGGTGCCAAAATCTTAACTGAGCATTTAAATATCTTTGTTGGTTTAACTGATGAAGCACAAAATGCTGAGATTATGGTCGAGAAGGAAGAAGATCAAAAAGAGAAAGTTCTTGAGATGACTATCGAGGAACTAGATCTTTCTGTTCGTTCTTATAATTGCCTTAAACGTGCAGGAATTAATACTGTACAAGAGCTTGCGAACAAAACAGAAGAAGATATGATGAAAGTTCGTAACTTAGGACGTAAATCCTTAGAAGAAGTTAAACATAAACTTGAGGAATTAGGTTTAGGTTTACGTAAAGACGACTGAGGATTTAAACCCATCAACAAAGGAGGGAACTACGAATGGCATACAGAAAATTAGGCCGTACAAGTGCGCAACGTAAAGCTATGTTACGTGATTTAGCTACTGATTTAATTATCAACGAGCGCATCCAAACGACAGAAACTCGTGCAAAAGAACTTCGTTCTGTAGTGGAAAAAATGATCACTTTAGGTAAACGCGGAGATCTTCACGCTCGTCGTCAAGCAGCAGCTTTCATTCGCAATGAAGTAGCTAACGCTGAGACTGGTCAAGATGCACTTCAAAAATTATTCGCTGATGTAGCTCCACGCTATGCTGAGCGCCAAGGCGGATACACTCGTATTGCAAAAATTGGTCCACGTCGCGGAGACGCAGCACCAATGGTAATTATCGAGTTAGTATAATGATAATTAAAAGGGCAGGACAGTTCTTTTCAAGAAACTGGTCATGGCCCTTTTTTTTAAATATAAAAATAGGCTAACTTGGCGAAGGAAAGGGTGCCTTGTATTGAAAAAAGAGAAACTTCGGACAGAAAATATATCATTTCAATATCCTGGGGCAGCCACTTATGCATTAAAAGATGTTTCATTTTCTTTGTATGAGGGAGAATGGGTATCTGTTATTGGACAAAACGGTTCAGGGAAGTCTACACTTGCAAAGTTATTGAATGGTTTGTTTTTGCCGGAAGCAGGGACTATTACAGTAAATGATACAATGGTTTTATCAGAGGAAACGGTATGGGATGTTCGAAAACAAATTGGGATGGTATTTCAAAATCCAGACAATCAATTTGTTGGAACGACAGTGCAAGACGACGTTGTTTTTGGCTTAGAGAATATCGGAATGCCAAGAGAGCAAATGGTAGAAAGATTAGATCAGGCCCTCAAACTTGTCCGTATGGAAGATTTTCTTAATGATGAACCTCATTCGTTATCTGGTGGGCAAAAACAGCGAGTGGCAATAGCAGGCGTTTTAGCACTTCAGCCATCTATTTTGATATTAGATGAAGCAACGTCAATGCTAGATCCTCAAGGAAGACGTGAAGTGGTAGAAACGGTTAGACAACTTGTTAATCAAAAAGGTATTACCGTGTTATCAATTACGCACGATTTAGAAGAAGCGGCACAATCAGACCGTGTCATTATTTTAAATAAGGGAGAAATATTAGAGGAAGGGACTCCAGAGCAAATTTTCAAATCCTCTCATATGCTCCAGGAAATTGGATTAGATGTACCATTTTCAGTGAAAATAGCAGAATTATTAAAAAGAAATGAAATTCTCTTGCAAAATACGCATCTTACAATGGAAAGCTTGGTGAACGAACTTTGGAGATTACATTCCAAAAAGTAGAACATCGTTATCAATATAAAACTCCATTTGAAAGACGCGCACTTTATGATGTAGACGTGTCGTTTCCAAGTGGGGGCTATTATGCCATTATCGGTCATACTGGTTCAGGTAAGTCGACGATGATTCAACATTTAAATGGTTTATTGCAGCCGACAAATGGCACAGTTCAAATTGGTGAACATTTCATTTCGGCAGGAAAGAAAGAAAAAAAGCTAAAGCCACTACGTAAAAAAGTAGGGGTTGTCTTTCAATTCCCAGAACATCAGTTGTTTGAAGAGACTGTGGAGAAAGATATTTGTTTCGGCCCTACTAATTTTGGGGTATCTGTAGAAGAAGCGAAGCAAAAGGCAAGAGAGGCAATTGAACTTGTAGGGTTAGAACCAGAACTGTTAACACGTTCACCGTTTGAGTTAAGTGGTGGACAAATGAGGCGTGTTGCGATAGCGGGCGTATTGGCGATGGAACCCGAAGTGCTTGTATTAGATGAACCTACAGCAGGACTAGATCCAAAAGGGCAGAATGAACTTATGGAGATGTTTTATAAGCTACATAAGGAAAAAGGTCTTACAGTTATCCTAGTAACACATAATATGGAGGATGCTGCTAAGTATGCGGAGCAGATTGTAGTCATGCATAAAGGAACGGTCTTTTTGCAAGGAAGTGCAGAGGAAGTATTTTCACATGCTGATGAACTAGAGAAAATTGGCGTGGATCTTCCTATGTCTTTAAAGTATAAACGTGCAATTGAAGAAAAGTTTGGCATTTCAATCCCAAAGGCTACCTTATCTTTAGAGGATCTTACTCATGAAGTTGTGCAGGTGTTACGAAAAGGTGGTCATGAATCATGCAGCAGTTGATTATTGGAAGGTATATTCCAGGGAATTCTCTTATTCATCAACTTGATCCACGTACGAAGCTGCTGATTGTCTTTTTATATGTATTTGTTGTTTTCTTAGCAAATAATGCGATTTCATATGGATTTTTATTTTTATATGCACTCATTGCTTTATTTTTTGCAAAAGTGCCGATTCGTTATGTACTTTCGGGCTTAAAACCAATTCTATGGATTTTTCTTTTTACATTTTTCCTGCATATTTTTACAAATAAAGAAGGGGAAGTACTATTCCAGCTTGGTTGGTTTTCAATACATGAAAAAGGATTAGAGCAAGGAATATACATTTCTATACGATTCTTCGTTATTATTTTAATGACGACATTATTAACGTTAACGACGACACCTATTGAGATTACAGATGGTTTGGAGACGTTATTAAAGCCGTTGAAGCGTATAAAAGTTCCTGTTCATGAAATCGCATTAATGATGTCAATTTCTCTTCGTTTTATTCCGACATTAATGGATGAAACGAGTAAAATAATGAAAGCACAATCGTCACGTGGTATTGATTTCGCAGGAGGACCGATAAAAGATAGGATGAAAGCTATTATCTCACTACTGGTTCCTCTATTTATCAGTGCTTTTAAGCGTGCTGAGGACTTAGCAATTGCTATGGAGGCTCGTGGATATCAAAGTGGCGAAGGACGTACTAAATTTAGGCAACTACGCTGGAAAACAAGCGATACAGTAACGATTATAAGCTTACTTTGCTTAGCTTGTATTTTGGCATGGGTGCGATCGTAATGGAGAATGGAGAAATGGATAGAATAAAATGTACGGTTGCATATGATGGCATGCATTTTTGTGGTTATCAAATTCAGCCGCAGCATCGTACTGTTCAACAAGAGATTGAAAAAGCTTTGCAGAAATTGCATAAAGGAGAACTTGTTCGTGTTCAGGCATCGGGCAGAACGGATTCTACCGTTCACGCTAAAGGACAGGTTATACACTTTGATACACCGTTGTCTCTTGAAGAGTGGCAATGGGGTAATGCATTAAACACAATGTTGCCAGATGATATTGTGATCAGACAGGTAGAGAAAAAAACAGAAGAATTTCATGCGCGTTACGGTGTTGAGAGAAAAGAATATCGTTATCGTGTGTTATTATCAAAGACTGCGGATGTATTCCGTAGAAATTACGTATATCAATATCCATATCCGCTCGAAATAAACTCTATAAGAAAAGCGATCCCTTATTTTATTGGAACGCATGATTTCACTTCTTTTTGTTCGGCAAAAACTGACAAAAAAGATAAAGTGAGAACAATTTATGAAATTGAGCTAATTGAGCAAGACGATGAATTAATTTTTCGTTTTGTAGGTAATGGATTTTTATATAATATGGTCAGAATTATTGTTGGTACGTTACTGAACGTAGGGCAAGGAAAGCTTGATCCAGACAGCATTCCAGAGATTCTAGCGAAACAAAATCGTCAGTTTGCTGGAAAGATGGCTCCTGGTCATGGGCTTTACTTATGGCAGGTAAACTATAACAACTAATCCTGGTGTAACATTTGCTTGACATTAGAAACTCAAAAGTATATCATAACATATGGTATTGTTTCTAAAACCACGATTAGCCCCGGAAGGAAATCGTGTTTAAGATAAACAATAGATTTTTTCTATGGAAAAGATAACGAGGAGGGAAACACATGCGTACGACTTTTATGGCAAAAGCTAACGAAGTTGAGCGTAAATGGTATGTGGTTGATGCTGAAGGTCAAACTTTAGGTCGCCTATCTACGGAAGTAGCATCTATTTTACGCGGTAAAAACAAACCTACATTTACACCACACGTTGACACGGGTGATCATGTAATTATTATTAACGCTGAGAAAATTCATTTAACAGGTAATAAATTAAACGATAAAATTTACTACCGTCACACTAACCACCCAGGTGGACTTAAACAAAGAACAGCTCTAGAAATGCGTACAAACTACCCTGTACAAATGTTAGAGCTTGCAATTAAAGGCATGCTTCCAAAAGGACGCTTAGGCCGTCAAGTTTCTAAGAAACTAAACGTGTATGCTGGAGCAGAGCATCCACACCAAGCACAAAAACCAGAAGTTTACGAACTTCGCGGATAATTAATTAAAGGAGGGCTTACTTTGGCACAGGTTCAATACTATGGCACTGGACGTCGTAAGAGTTCAGTAGCGCGCGTACGCCTAGTTCCAGGCGAAGGACGCGTTATCATTAACGGTCGTGATTTTGAAAACTATATCCCATTTGCTGCATTACGTGAAGTAGTGAAACAACCTCTAGTTGCAACAGAAACTTTAGGTAACTACGATGTACTTGTAAACGTAAATGGTGGTGGATACACTGGTCAAGCTGGTGCTATTCGTCACGGTATTTCTCGCGCTTTATTAAAAGCTGATCCAGAATACCGTCTAACACTAAAACGTGCAGGTCTATTAACTCGTGACGCACGTATGAAAGAGCGTAAAAAATACGGTCTTAAAGGCGCACGTCGTGCACCTCAGTTCTCAAAACGTTAATTTTTGCGAACTACAAACCCCAACCATTTTGGTTGGGGTTTTTTTATGTTTCATTCCTCTTTTGGAATTTTTGTAGTTTGGAATATTTTAGTGCTATCCTCTCGCGTATGCTTCTTCTTTAGAAGTTTAGACTAATACGTATTAGGGAGGGTTATAAGTACTATGAATGTCATTGTCAGCTTACAAGAAAAACAAAAAGAGAAGCAGTTGAAATATGAACGGAAGATGCTGCGAGAATTATCACTAAAAACATTACGTTCAAATATTAGAGATGCCTTTCAGATGCAGGAACTTCATCGTCAGTATGAAGATTACTGTATTGAATTAGGGATAGAATCGTATTTATTAGGAGCGAGATACAGTAAGTTTGGTTATTATGGTGAATCATTCTTTGATGTGAAATATAGAGCCTTAGAAGAAGAGCAACAATTAACGGAAACACTATTTCAATTTTTAACGAGCATGACTATGAGGGAAATTAAGTTACAAGATGAGGAATTACTTTTTGAATCTTGTCAGCAGTTTATTGGCTTATGGTGGCAGGAAGGATATGAAAAAGGTGAAAGAAGATATCGATTAAAGCTTCATTAAGACAAGCATAAACTTTCCTCTTGTCCCATATAAGTAATTAGAGGGACTAGCTGGAGGAGGAAAGGTATGAAGAGAATTCGAATTATCTCTTTTGCACTCGCTGCGGTTGTTTTGTTTTTTTTAGTCAAACAAGAATTTCAAATTACAAAATCGTGGCGAGCGTGGAATTTACCCTTATCAGGGAAAGTGATTGTATTAGATGCTGGGCATGGTGGGCCAGACGGAGGGGCTGTTGGTGGAAAAGATATTATAGAAAAAGATATTACGCTTGAGATTACAAAGAAGGTACAAGATTATTTACAGGAACAAGGTGCGCTAGTTATTTTAACACGTGAGGGAGATTATGATTTAGCTCAGAAAGATACAAAATCATATAGTAGACGTAAAGCAGAGGATTTAAAAAAGCGTGTAGAGATTATTAATAAACCTGATGTAGACTTTTTTGCGAGTATTCATTTAAATGCTTTAACTAGTAGTGGATCGAAAGGCGCACAAACGTTCTATTACCGTTCTTCGATTGAAAATGAACGTGCTGCGAAATTTATACAAGCTGAATTGAGGACGAGTTTAGAGAATACGAATCGTTCTGCTAAAACAATTTCTCATGTGTATTTATTAAAGTATGCGAAAACACCAGGTGCTTTAATTGAAGCTGGCTTTTTATCGAATGTAAACGAAAGGTATATGTTAAATTCGGAGAAATATCAGCAAAAGGTAGCGGCTGCAGTATATCGTGGTATATTACGCTATTTCACGGAAAAAGGAAATCCTCCAGAATAAGGAGGATTTTTTGAGTTTCTCTCATTAACGAAGTTTTCCGAAAATATGTTATACTGGAAATGTAAACGCATTTATTTAAAAAATAAAGAGAGATAAATTTAATTAACATTACGTTATTTTTCATACAGGGGGCTAATCATGGTAACGAAAGAGCAAGTAGTGGAAGCGTTAGAAGGGGTTGTAGATCCGTTTTTACATAAAACGTTAAAAGAAACAGGGGCAATTAAAGAGGTTACAGTTAAGCCTGAGAAGGAACATGTAAGTGTTAAAATTGCAATCGTAAAAACCGGTACAGCGGAACAAATGCAATTGCAATCTGGAATTGTAAAGTTAGTAAAAGAATTAGGAGCAGCAACAGTAGGGCTTCGCTTTGCAGAATTTACAGAAGAGGAATTAGCTCAGTTTGCATCGGAACAAGAAGAAGAGCAAGCTGAATCTTTATTGTCACCAAATTCAAAAACAACATTTTTAGCAGTGGCGAGTGGAAAAGGTGGGGTAGGGAAATCAACAGTTTCTGTTAACCTTGCTATTGCTCTAGCTCGTCTAGGGAAAAAGGTTGGTATCATTGATGCCGATATTTACGGTTTTAGCGTACCGGATATGATGGGGATAGAAAAACGTCCTGTTGTAAGAGGGGATAAAATTATTCCAGTGGAGCGTCTAGGTGTAAAGGTAATCTCAATGGGATTCTTTGTAGAAGATAATGCACCGGTTATTTGGAGAGGACCTATGCTTGGGAAAATGTTAAATCACTTCTTCACAGAAGTAGAATGGGGCGATTTAGACTATTTAGTTTTAGATTTACCACCGGGTACAGGTGATGTTGCGCTAGACTTACATTCGATGTTGCCAGCTTGTAAAGAGATTATTGTAACAACGCCACATCCAACAGCGGCATTTGTAGCAGCGCGTGCCGGAGCCATGGCTTTACGTACAGAACATAGTATTCTTGGTGTTGTTGAAAATATGGCGTATTTTGAAAGTAAAACAACTGGTGAAAAAGAATATGTGTTCGGAAGAGGTGGAGGAGATAAATTAGCTACAGAACTTCAAACTGAAGTACTTGGCCGAATCCCACTTCAACAACCTGATTGGAATAAAGAAGACTTTGCGCCATCAGTATATGAAGATACACATACGACAGGTCTTATTTATCGCACGATAGCTGAGACTGTAATTGATAAAATAGCTGTCGCGCAAAAATAAAATAATAATGAGTGGACGATACATATATTGTCCACTCATTATTATCGTTATAATTTTTACTGCTGTTCCTTTTTACCGCCTTGGGAACCACCTTCACCGCCGGCTTCTTTTTTATCAGATCCACTTTTTTCAGCCTTTTGTACACCTTTACTAATAATATCAATCATCTTAGCTTGGAAGAGTGGGCTTTCAGCAGTTTCGGTTAGTACTTGTTGTAAATATTGACGGTATTCTTTGCTCTTCATCGTTTGTAACATCATTTTTTCTACTTCAGGGTTCTTCATAATTTCTATAACGCCTGCTTGGTATTCAGGGTCTTTTAGTAATGTTTTCATTAAGGTTGTTTGTTCTTTCCCCATACTTTTAGCGAATTTCGATGAGAACTCAGGGTCTTTAAAGAGCTTTTCCCAGAATTGTTGCCCTTTGTCGGATACCATTGCATCTTCAATCGTTTTCTTTACTACTGTTTCATCTAGTATGAGTGCTTGTTTCATTTTTTCATCAGTTAACACATCTTGAATGGCTTTCTTACCTTGATCGGTTTTTAAAATATCAACAATCATTTTCTTCGTTTGATCGTAATCAAGTTCGGACTTTGCTTCTTTTCCTTGTGCACACGCTACAAGTGCGAGGAATAGAAAAGAAGAAGTCAAAACGAGTAGCATCCGTTTCATAAGTTGGAACTCCTTTCAGCACAGTTCTCTCTTTTTAATATAAATATCTTTAGGGAATTTATACATGAACATGGCTAGCTTTTTGAAATTGTCATTGATACAATTTAATTAGAAATATAAGGATAATGGGGGATGTGTTGTGAATAGCCGCAAGTGGGTACGACTATTTTTTACGACGTTGTTTCTTGGTGGGATTAGCACGGTTATACTTGGGTTTGTTTTAGAGTGGGACAAGTACGCTAAATTTTTTCAAAATTTCGACGGAAAGGAGATTCTAGCAGTTTCCTTTTGGTTGATGGGTGTAGGATTTATTTTTAGTGTTATAAGTCAGATGGGATTCTTTGCTTATTTAACAATCCATCGTTTTGGGTTAGGTATGTTCCGTTCACCATCTTTATGGAATGCAGTCCAGCTCTTCTTTATTGCATTTGTTTTGTTTGATTTCGTGTATTTAAGATCTGTATTGATTGCAAATGGGGAAGTTTCATTAGGGAATAACATACTTGTTGCTGGTGTGTTATTTATGTTCGGGGCCATTGTTGCTTACATAAAAAGTAAGGAAACAAATAAAAAGGCATTTGTGCCCGCTTTGTTCTTTATGGTTGTTGTAACAATTCTTGAATGGGTACCAGCTCTTCGGATTAATGATACAGATTGGTTATATTTAATGGTGATACCACTTTTATTATGTAATGCATATCAGTTACTTATATTACATCGTTTAATTGGAAAGAGGAGTAAGTCAGCCTAATATAAGAGAGTTTGTACGAATGAAAAAAGCTCTATTACCTGAATGAAAGGTAATAGAGCTTTTTATGTGTGAAGGCACAATGGAAAAGAATTACTGTACATCTTTACTTTTCGTACTTGTGTTGGAAATAAGTTGTGATACGGATATTTGCTCATATCCGTCACTCTTTAATTTTTGCAGAAGCAGTGGTAAAGCTTTGTTTGTTTGAAGGGCAGAATCGGATGCGTGTAATAAGACGATATCTCCACCTTTTAAATTATTAGAGACGGTGGAAACGATATTGTTTACACCAGGGTTTTTCCAATCGTTTGAGTTATTACTCCAATGAACGATGGTGTATCCGAGTGATTCTGCTATTTTAAGTGTTGCTTTGTTAAAGTCTCCACTAGGTGGACGCAATAGCTTGACTTGTTTCACGCCGAGTTTTGTAAAAACATCTTGCGCTCGTAAAAGATCTCTTCGTATTTCATTTGTCTCTAGAGAAGTGTAGGACGTGTAATTATAGCCCATACTACCGATTTCATGTCCATCTTTTATGATGCGTTCAACAACATCAGGGTGTCTTTCTGCCCATGCAGCAGAAAGGAAGAAGGTTGCATTCTTAATGTCTTTTTCTTTAAGTGTATCAAGGATTGGAATTGCTTTTTTGTCTCCCCAACTAATATCAAATGTGAATGCAACTTGTTTTTTAGAGGTGTCGCCTTTGTAAATAACTTTAGGTCCTGTAGCGGTTGAAAAAGCGGATTCGTGTGAATATGTTTTTAAAAAGAGAAGCCATGCTGTAAATAAGGAAAGTATCACTATTAAGCTAATGTGTTTAAAATTTCTTTTACTCGTAATAAAAAAGAAAAACATAATATTACGCCCCTTTGTCCAATCCTTTTCAGTTACATATATGCTTTAAATATTAAAAAGAGAACAAAGGATTAATATCGTAAGCAGTGGATATAATGAATGATAGGATTTTGATAAGTGAAAATGAGCGAAACGTTTATTGCTTTGTAGGAAATGATTGAGGTGATGATTTGCTTGGGTTTATGTTAACGAAAGAAGAGAAAAAAGAAATGGAATACATATTGAAGAGAGAGTTAGAAGAACTTTTATTTGATTTTGAAGATGAACGTATTCATGACGTTGTAAAAAAGGCGATGGAGGAAAGATATAAAATCATTTTTTGTTTGTTTCGAAGAGTCGCTAATGCAGAAGAATGTATGCGTTATGTAAGGAAAAGAACTTTTTATTAAAAAGTGTTGACGTTAATAGATATTATATGATAAATTAATAAACGTCGCTGATACAGAAACGCAGAAGACGACAAAAAAGAAATTGAAAAACTTAGTTGACATCGAAAAACGAAGATGTTAACATAAGGAAGTCGCAAATGAGCGGCTAAGTAGTTCTTTGAAAACTGAACGAAACAAACAACGTGAAACGTCAATTTTTATTTTTAGATGCTAGACAAACTAACTTTATTGGAGAGTT
>NZ_JAKUHE010000020.1:0-78574 GCF_022664315.1 Bacillus cereus group sp. BfR-BA-01309 | reverse complement strand
AGAAAAATTAAACCACCTATCCCCTAAAGAATTTAGGGAACAAGTGGTTTAGGTGTTTTGATTGGTGTCCCGTTTTCGGGGTTCACTTCAATCACTTCTAAGGTTTTTGTTTGCCTTGCTTCTTATTCACGTAATCCTTTAATAAACGTTTCCAATAATACATGTAAACTTGTATCTAAATCTAGTGGCAGACCAAATCCACCTTGTTGTTCAATCGACGCAAATCCATGACAAATACTTCTGAATCCACGTGTCGCATGAAGTGCATTCTCTCCTTCTAATCCGTACTGTTGTAAAACCTGAAGACAAAGCTTTACAATTCCGTCACCCGCTTTTCTTACTTCTTCATCTCGTAAAAAAGTTGCTTCATACAGTCCAGGATGTTTGCGTACGAATGCTACATACGCTTCTCCTAAAGCATGAATTGCTTCATCCATACGTTTACCCTCAGCCGCTTCTTCCAGTCTGTTATGCAGCTGTTTGATTCCGTACATACCAAGATTTTTCCGTACATCTTGTAAGCCTTTTACATGATTGTATAGCGAGGGTGAACGTACCCCTAATGTTTGCGCTAATGAAGCTAACGTTACTTCTTGTATTCCATTTGCATCCGCAATTTCTGCTGCTGTTTCTACAATTTTCTGTAATGTAAGTCCGATTCTCGGTGACATAAATTAACCCTCTTTTCTACTTTCTATATTCCGCTTAGCTTCCTTAATAGCAAGCTCTATGATAGCACTTGGATCATTTATCATTTTCCCATGCCCTGCCGCAAGCAAGGAGGGCTCATATTCGCTTAACTTCTCTGCACTTTGTAATGATATTTCTTTGCTCCACGTTGCCATCGCAGGAAATGGAAACCAAAATTTCATTTGTCCCGAAACAGCCATACCTCCTCTTGTTTGGAATGCATCCCCGACAATAAGAGCTTTATTCCGTACATCAAGAAACGACATGGAGCCTGGCGTATGTCCTGGTGTCATAATCGCAAGAAGCGATCCAACTCGGTCGCCATCTTCCAATAAAACATCAGGCACCGTTTTTACTTTTTTAGGTACACCGCCTTTTATCGGTATATTCGGTTCATCCTTTTGTAACGTCGTATCTCCTTCTAACAGCTTTGCGTCCCGCTTAGAAATATAGACTGGAACATTAGGAAGTACTTCCTTTAATGCGTCTAATGCACCGATGTGATCATCATGCGCATGCGTTAATACAATCTTAGTAATTGGCTTCCCTATTTTCTCAGCCGCCTGTAAAATACCTTTTGCGCTATATGGCAAAGCCGCATCAATTAAAGTTAAACCATCTTCTTCCTCCAGAAAGTAACAATTTACAGGAAACACTCTTGGTAAAAATGACAATTGATATACCGTTTTTTCATGTATCATTCTCATATTTCCATCTCCCTCTCCACGAAAACTAATACCATTAGTTTTATTATACTAATGGTATTAGTTTTGTGCCACTAAAAATTTCATTTTTACAAAAAAAAAGAAAAGTAGCCGTTTATACGACTACTTTTCTTTACAGCTATTAAACTGTGTAACGCTCATCTTCTAAAATTTTCGCAGCGATTTCACGTTTCTTCGGAATTACGTTAAGTGGTGTGTGGCGAGTTAATTTACGTAATGATGATAACATCATGCGTAGCATGTCGCCGTTTTCAACTGCGATAAGTGTTTCTTTCGCATCTGCTTCGATTTCGTTGAATGCTTCTTGGCAGAATACTTCAGTGTATAACACTTTTTGTTTATTCTTTTCAAGACCAGTTGTTTTAATCGCTTTTTCTGTACGAAGAACAGCTGACTCCATTGCGTATAGGTTGCTTACGATATCAGCGATATTCACAAGAATTTCTTGCTCTTTATCTAATGCTTTACCGTATTTTTGAGCAGCTAATCCAGCTACCATTAAGCCGATTTTCTTCGCGTTAGTTACTAAATATTTTTGAAGTGCTAATGGCTCATCGCCTACTTCTTCTGGCATCATCATCATTAACTCTTCTTGTAATTTTTGTGCTTTTTGAAGAAGTGGTAATTCACCTTTCATCGCTTTACGTAAGAACGTACCTGGTACGATTAGGCGGTTAATTTCGTTCGTTCCTTCGAAAATACGGTTAATACGAGAATCGCGGTACATTCTTTCAATCTCGTACTCTGCCATAAATCCGTAACCACCGTGAATTTGAACACCTTCATCTACTGTATAATCTAATACTTCAGAACCGAATACTTTATTTAAAGAGCACTCGATTGCATATTCAGCGATAGAAGCTGCTACTGCTTTACCGTCTTTTACTTCTTCTTCAGATAATGTGCTCATGCGGCTTTCGAATAAACCTACTGTACGATATACAGAGCTTTCAGCTGCATATGTTTTCGCTGCCATATTCGCAAGTTTTTCTTGAATTAATGGGAAGCGAGCGATTGGTTGTTTGAACTGTTGACGTTGGTTTGCATATTGTGCTGAAATTTCTACTGCACGTTTTGCAGATCCAACTGTACCAACACCTAATTTATAACGACCGATATTTAAAATGTTGAATGCGATAATATGACCTTTACCGATTTCACCAAGTAAGTTTTCTTTCGGTACTAATGCATCTTCTAAAATTAACGTACGAGTTGATGAACATTTAATACCCATTTTCTTTTCTTCTGGGCTTGTAGATACGCCAGCATATTCTTTCTCTACGATAAATGCTGAGAAGTGCTCTCCATCTATTTTTGCATATACAACAAATACGTCAGCGAATGCAGAGTTTGTAATCCATTGCTTTTCACCATTTAATACGTAATGTGTACCTTCTGCATTTAAACGTGCAGTTGTTTTTGCGCCTAATGCGTCAGATCCTGAACCTGGCTCAGTTAATGCGTATGCAGCTAATTTCTCACCAGTCGCAAGTAATGGTAAATACTTTTTCTTTTGCTCTTCGTTACCGAATAACACGATTGGTAAAGATCCGATACCTACGTGAGCACCGTGAGTAATTGCAAAACCACCAGCGCGAGAGAATTTCTCTGCGATTAACGCTGAGCTTACTTTATCAAGGCCAATTCCGCCGTACTCTTCTGGTACGTCAGCGCCTAATAAACCAAGTTCCCCAGCTTCTTTTAAAAGACGAACAGAACGATCAAACTCGTGTTGCTCTAAATATTCAAGCTCTGGAAGAACTTCATTTACGATAAAGTCCTCTGTCGTTTTTGCAATCATTTTATGCTCAGATGAAAAGTCTTCTGGCGTAAACACTTGATCAATCGTAATCTCATCAACTAAAAAGCTACCGCCTTTAACCGCACTTCCTACCGTTTTTTCCATGAAAATTTCCTCCTTCATATTTTCATGAGCCGCTTCTTTCTTTTTTGAAAGAAGCTAGCTCTCCCTTTTGTTTTTATAAACCGTTGTTGCTTCCATTCTTCATAATCCAGTTCCAGCGGCTAGAATGTTCGGTGGCTTCGCTTCTTCCTGCGAGGCAAAGAGCGCCTCTACGTCTGAAGCTCCATCCCCCTCACATTCTGAACGAGCCGCTTCCACTTTTTTTATAGTAATTCAAACACTCCTGCTGCTCCCATTCCGCCGCCGATACACATTGTTACGATACCGAATTGTTGGTTGCGGCGTTTCATTTCGTGAATAAGAGATAGTGTTAGTTTTGCTCCTGTACAGCCAAGTGGATGTCCAAGTGCGATTGCACCGCCGTTTACGTTTACTTTTTCTTCATCTAAACCAAGTTCACGAATAACTTGGATCGATTGAGAAGCGAATGCTTCATTTAGTTCAAATAGGCCGATATCAGATAGCTCTAAGCCAGCTAATTTTAATGCCTTTGGAATTGCAGCGATTGGGCCGATTCCCATTACTTCTGGTGGTACGCCAGCTACTGCGAATGAACGGAATTTCGCAAGTGGTTTCATGCCATCACTCACTGCTTTTTCACGATCCATTAATAGTACAGATGCTGCACCGTCACTCATTTGTGAAGAGTTACCAGCTGTTACAGAACCACGAACGTTAAATGCTGGACGTAATTTACCTAAAATGTCTAGCGTCGTTTCTGCTCTTACACCTTCGTCTTGCGCGAAAATGATTGTTTCTTCTTGCAGTTTATTGTTTGATCCAACAGTACGTAACGTTACATCTACAGGTACTGTTTCATCAGCAAAGTTACCTGCAGCTAATGCTTGCGCAGCACGTTGATGACTTCTTACTGCAAATGCATCTTGCTCTTCACGAGAAATTCCATATTTCACAGCGACTTGCTCTGCTGTATGTCCCATGCCCATATAATATTCTGGCGCTGCTTCTACAAGGCGACTATTCGGACGAACAACGTGTCCCATCATCGGAACTAAACTCATTGATTCCGCTCCGCCTGATAATACCGCTTCCGAATGACCAAGCATAATGCGCTCTGCTCCGTAAGCGATACTTTGTAACCCTGAAGAACAGTAACGGTTAATCGTAATAGCTGGAACATCGTAAGAAAGTCCCGCTAATCCGCCGATATTACGAGCCATATTTAAACCTTGCTCTGCTTCTGGCATCGCACAACCGAAAATTAAATCATCGATTGGTCCTTCATAATTCGCACGCTTTAACGTTTCTTTTACTACTAACGCCCCTAGATCGTCAGGACGAACTGTTTTTAATGAACCCCTCTTTGCTTTTCCAATTGGTGTTCTTGCTCCCGCAACAATGACAGCTTCTCTCATGAACGATATCTCCCCTCGTTATTAGTTACGTAATGGCTTTCCTTTTACAAGCATGTGCTGCATTCTTGCTTGTGATTTCATCTCACTTACTAAGCTAATAAATGCTTCACGTTCTACATCTAATAAATACTGCTCATCAACTTCTGTTCCGTACGGTACTTTTCCGCCCGCAATGACATATGCAAGTTTCTTCGCAATGTGAAGATCATGTTCAGAAATGTAACCTGATAAATGCATTGCTTCTGCACCAAGTACAAGCGTTGCATAGCCTGTTTCACCAACAACTGGTATCTTTTTGCGAATCGGTGCTTTATAACCCGCTTCATATAAAGAAAGTGCTTTTTGTTTCGCATCATATAGTAAGTGATCACCATTCACACTAATACCGTCTTTATCGCCTAAGAAGTTGTTCGATACAGCTTCTTGTGCTGATGTAGAAACTTTCGCCATCGCTACAGATTCGAATACTTTATTCGCAACTTTTTGCAAATCAAACTCTACACCTTTTGGCATTTTGTTTAAGTGTTTAATGTATAGCTCTTTATTACCGCCTCCGCCAGGGATTAAGCCAACACCAACTTCTACTAAGCCCATATACGTTTCACTAGAAGCTTGAATGCTCGCTGCTGGTAAGCAAACTTCTGTACCTCCGCCAAGCGTCATACCGTATGGTGCTGCTACAACTGGCTTAGAAGAGTATTTAATTTTCGTCATTGCATCTTGGAAGTTTTTCACAACCCACTCAATTTCAAAGTAGTTGTCATCTTGTGCTTCCATTAAGATCATTGCTAAGTTCGCACCAACGCAGAAGTTCTTCGATTGGTTACCGATAACAAGACCTTTATAATTCTTTTCTACTTCATCAACAGCGTAGTTAATCATTTGCGTAATATCCATACCAATTGCATTGCTCTTCGAATGGAATTCTAAACAAAGGATGCCGTCACCTAAATCAATTAAGCTCGCTCCGCTATTTTTCTTTAATACGCCATTTTTCGCTTTTAATTGTTTAAGCGAAATTGCCTTTTTATTACGTTCGATTAGCTTATATTCGCCATTATCGTAATAGTAGCTATCTCCGTTATCATGTTTATAGAAAGTAGTGAAACCTTTCTCTACCATTTCTTTCACCCAAGTCGGAACAACTGCGCCGTTTTCTTCCATCTTTTGAACGGACTTTTCAACGCCGATTGCATCCCAAACTTCAAATGGTCCTTGTTCCCAGCCGAAGCCCCACTTCATCGCTTGGTCAATTGCAACGATATCGTCAGCAATTTCTTTATGAAGTTTTGCAGAGTATAAAAGAGTCGGTGTAATGATATTCCATAACAACTCTCCTGCGCGGTCTTTCGCGTATACAAGCGCTTTCAATTTATTCGATAAACCTTTTTCTTGTTTACTTAACTCGATAGATGCAGCTTTTAATTTTTTGCGTGCTTCATATTCCATCGTTTCAGGATTTAATTCTAAAATTTCTTTTCCTTGTTTTAAGAAGAAGCCTTGACCTGTCTTGCTCCCAAGCCATTTTTTATCAAGCATATCATGCATGAAAGCTGGTACTTTAAATACATCACGCTCTTCTTCTTGTACGTTTTCATATACGTTATTTGCAACGTGTACGAATGTATCTAAACCAACAACATCTAATGTACGGAACGTTGCGCTCTTCGGACGACCAATAAGTGGGCCTGTTACAGAATCAACTTCCCCAATGCTATAGCCACGTTTTATCATCTCTTGAAGAGTTACTAATAAACCGTACGTACCAATGCGATTTCCAATAAAGTTTGGTGTGTCTTTTGCGATAACAACGCCTTTTCCAAGAACGTCTTCGCCAAATAGTTTCATGAAGCTTAATACTTGTGGATCTGTTTCTTTCGTCGGTATTACCTCTAGAAGTTTTAAATATCGTGGTGGGTTAAAAAAGTGTGTGCCTAAGAAGTGTTTCTGGAAGTCGTCTGAACGACCTTCTGCCATTTTTTCTACTGAAATGCCTGACGTATTCGAGCTTACAATAGAACCCGGTTTACGAACAGCATCTACTTTTTCAAATAGTTTCTTTTTAATATCTAAGTTTTCAACTACTACTTCAATAATCCAATCAACATCAGCTAGACGCTCAAGATCATCTTCTAAGTTACCTGCTTCAATCAGTGCTAGATTTCCTTTCACTGTCAGAGGAGCTGGTTTTTGTTTTAATAGTTTTTGCACAGCCGTATTACTAAAACGATTTCTCACACTTTTATGTTCTAATGTAAGTCCCTTCGCTTCCTCTTCTTTTGTTAGCGCAGGTGGTACAATATCAAGCAATAATGTCGGAATACCAATATTAGCTAAGTGTGCCGCAATCCCCGAACCCATTACGCCTGAACCTAGAACAGCAGCCTTTTTAATTTGGAACATCCAATTCTCCCCCTATTCTTGAATGAATGCTCATTCAATTTTTCGACATAAGTCGCAATCAATGAGTGAGCCTCTACTAATAAATATATGATACAGTTTGAATTTTCGCAATATATTTATTGATAAAATTTTCTGAAATAAATATTTTTCTTTTATTTGCCCATGCTATATGTATGTATTTTCTTCACTCAAATACACTTTCCCTTTTTATAATCTGACGAAACTGGAGGAATATATATGGCAAAACTTAAGAAGAACCCTTCAAAAGCTGGAATTAGCGCAGCAAGTGTAACTGGAAATGCAGGTCCGCATAATCACGGTGTGGAAAAGGGCCGTCAAGGTAATAACCAACAATACAAGAAGCATAATATGGGCGAAAAATAACGGTATATTTTTGGGCAGAAAACGTGGCATAATGGGTAATGGCTGCTTTTTCTGCCCAATTTATTTGTACATATGGAAAACAAAAGAGGGAACGATGATGAAACGAACAATAGTTATGATTGTAATGATTGCTACACTATTTACAGGGATGATTTTCTTCTCTTACGCACAAAGACAACAAGCTGTAAGAGCCGATCAACCTAGCATCACTGGACAATACGCCATTACAATCGATGCGGACACAGGTGAAATTTTGTATGGAAAACGAGAAGACGAACGCTCTTATCCGGCTAGTATAGCCAAAATGATGACAACTCTTCTTTTACTAGAGAATGTAAAAGAAGATGAAGAAATTACGATTACAGAGAACGCAATTAAAACAGAAAGTCAAAGTAAGAAAATTAAACTTCGTGCTGGGGAAAAGTTAAAGCGTGATGAGGCATTAAAACTGATGCTTATCATTAGTGCAGACCCAATAGCCGAATCCATCGCAGAACATATCGCAGGATCAAAAAATGAATTTGTAAAAATGATGAATGCTAGAGCGAAGGAACTTGGTACAAAGCACGCGACTTTCAAAAACGCAAGTGGCGCTGATGCACTCGGAAATAAAGTATCACCATATGACATTGCTATGATTACGAAAGAAGCATTAAAGTACCCAGTTGTTTTAGAATATATGAATTCAACACGTACAACTCTACATACTTCAGAACGCTCTCCAAACATCGCAAACTATGGACGAGAAGAACTATATGACGATCCATATGCAATTGGAAGTAAAAGCGGTCTATCAGCACTCGGAAAATATACGGTCGTAACAGTGGATGAAAAAGACGGTAAACGCGTCATTAATGTTATATTATCTTCTACTCGTACGCAACTATATCCTGATACGAAGAAAATGGCACATTACGCATTTCAGCAATTAAAATAACCAAGGAGTATTTACTCCTTGGTTATTTTTTAACCATACCTTTTAATACGAACGCAACGTTTGCTGGACGCTCTGCTAGACGACGCATGAAGTAGCCATACCAGTCGTTTCCATAAGGCACATAAACACGCATCTTGTAACCTTCTTTTACTAGCTCAAGTTGACGCTCATTACGAATACCATATAACATCTGGAATTCAAATTGGTCTCTTGGAATATTGTGTTCTTCGGCAAGTTTTTTCGTATATTCAATAATCGCTTCGTCATGTGAAGCAATTGCAGTATAATTTCCATTTAATAAGTGCATTTTAATAATTTTTTTATAGTTATCATCTACATCTTTCTTATCCGGGAACGCTACCTCTTCAGGTTCTTTATAAGCTCCTTTTACAAGACGTAAATTCGGACTATAAGCATTTAATTCTTCCATATCTTTTTCTGTACGATATAAGTAAGCTTGAATAACTGTACCAATATTATCGTATTCAGATTTTAATTGTTTAAAGATCTCAATTGTTTTCCCGCAGCGCGTATAGTCTTCCATATCAATTGTAATAAACACACCATTTTCTTTTCCAGCTTCTAAAATACGGCGCATATTGTTCATTACGATTTCATCAGAGATATCTAATCCCATAGAAGTCATTTTTAAAGAAAGCTGTGAATTAAGACCTTCTCTTCCAATTGCACGAATCGCTTCAATCGATTCGCTAGCCATTTCATTCGCTTCCGCTTCGTTATCAACGAATTCACCTAAATAATCGATCGTTACACAAAGCCCTTGCTTATTTAATGCTTTAATTGCAGCTGTCGCTAATTCAATCGTTTCCCCTGCGACAAAGCGACCTGCACCAAAGCGTAAACCGTACTTTTTAGCCAGTTTTGTTAGCGCTTTATTTTTTGACAAGAAAAGAAACGAATTTCGCATTAATTGTTCCATGTAATTCACCCCTATGACTGTGATTTATCTGTTTTTTACCCCTCTTCAAAATTATATCATTGTTTAAAATTATTGGATACAAATAATTATTTAGATAATTTATAAAATACTATAAAAACATTTAAAACCCTATATTTTCGCTTATAAATATGTAGGAAATATTTTTCGACATTTAGAAAAAACGAATTTACCAGGCACAAAATAAGCATGTCGAAAATATTCGACATGCTTATAAAACCCTTTATATTCCATGTAAATTATATAAGGATATTAATGCAGAAAACTTAAGATTATATTTATCTCAAGTTTTTTTATTGCTCATTTCTCTTCTCTTCATTCAGCCTTTTAATATCTGTAATTAACTGTACCATCTCTTCTTTCGCATCAGGGTAAGTCTCATTCCAATGCTTCACTAAAGCTGGCATCGTCTTTGCTATGTAAGAATACAGCGCCCACTTCTGCACCTGTTCTTTTCTCTCGTCATTGCTCTCTCCAAGTAATAGCTCCGTGTATTTCTCTAACAACCCATCAAATTGTTCGTTAAACTTTTCACTCATCTTATCTACCTCCTATATGAAAAAAGCAGCGAAGATCGCTGCTTTTTCTTATAATTTTGATCGAACAGAGTTTAATTTCTTCTCCATTGTGCTTACTTTGTCACGACGATCATCGATACGAATTGTTGTCGCAACGCGCTGTGCACCTTTCGTATATGGAACTTCATGCATTTGTTGAATAACTTCTAGAATGACAGGAAGATCTCCTTCAATAATTGTATTCATTGGTGTTAATTGATATTTCACGCGATCTGCATTTTTCTCTAACACCTTTTGTACTTCTGCTACATATTCACTAACACTTGGATTACCCGTTCCTACTGGAATAATCGATACGTCAACAATTGCCATAGTAGTCTTCCTCCTATTACTTGCTTCTTATATATCCATTGTCTATTTTACCGAAATACTCATCATTTTACTAATTTGTTATTCCTCTATTTTAAACTGCTCAACTAATCTTTCTAAGTCTCTCATGTGCTCCGTCAAGCTTTCCATCGTATGAGCTACCTTTTCTAGATGGTTCACTTGAGATTCAGTTGCAGCATTTACCTCTTCCGAAACAGCTGCGCTTTCTTGACTCGTACCAGCAATTGTATGCATTACCGCTGTAATTTCTCCTTGCTCATGACCAATGTTATATACCTCTTCTACAATTTGTTCCACTGAAGTACTAATCGTATTTACAACTGACATAATTGTACGGAATTCCGTTTCTGCCTCTGTCGTAACTTTATTTTGTATATCCGCAATGTCTTTCAACTTACTTACAACTTCTACAACTCGTCTTACCTCTACTTGTACATCACCAATCATCGTCGCAATTTCTACTGTTGCATCTTTTGATTGTTCCGCTAATTTCCGAACTTCTTCAGCAACAACAGCAAATCCTTTACCTTGCTCACCTGCACGCGCCGCCTCGATTGAAGCATTTAAAGCAAGTAAATTCGTTTGATCCGAAATACCTTTTATAAGCTCTACAACATTTTGAATCGATCCAACTCTTTGCTCTAACTTTCCGGATGCTTCCTCTGTATGAACAACAATCGAAGATGACTGGCCCCTTGTACGAACTAAATTACGCATCGTATGTAATCCTTGCTTAGATGCCTCTTCAGCTTTGCCAGCCACTCCTTTTATTTCACCAACCGAGTGATTCATTTGTTCCACTGACTGCGCCATATTCTCGAGCTGCTCTGAAACTTCATCTACACTATTAGCAAGAGTAGACGCTCCTCCGCTCACATCATCCATTGCACCTGACACTTCTCTACTAGCAGCTACAGTTTCAGTCGTTAAATAATGTAGATTATTCGTTGATTGCTGCACTGTTGATACACTATTTTTAATTTTGCTTACCATTTCATTCATTTGCTCAACCATATGATTAAAGTGATTTGTCAGCTCTCCAACTTCATCCTTACTTGTCACTTTCATTTGCAACGTTAAATCACCTTCTGCTACTTTTTGAACGTGATTCGTTAATAGTTGCAGCGGTCTTGCTAATCTTCTTGAGAACAAGTATGAAGCTATGATTCCAACTAATAAGCTAATACATGCCATTATAAGGACTGTATTTCTCGTACTATTTAATAGCCCATCAATCGTTTCTTTCGGATAAAAAATTCCTATTTTCCATTTCATCAAATCAAATGACTGGCTATAAACAACTACATCTTCACCTTTTAATGTAGTAACAGCATATTTTGTTACCTCTTTATTTAAACTCTTCACAAGTGGCTCTTTCGAAACATCTTTCCCTATTTTCTCTGGATAAACAAGAGCCATATTTTTATCATTTATAATAAACATTTCTCCGCCATTATTGTATTGAATATTATGAAGTAACTTCTGAATTGTTCCAAGCGATACATCCATCGCAACAACACCTAATACAGATCCATCTTGAGCTGTAATTGCTTTAGAAACTCCCACGCTTAACTTACCTGTTGCAATTTCATACATAGGTTGTCCCCAGTGAACCTTTTTCACATCAGCTTCTGAGTCTTTATACCACGGTCTTGTCGTTGGATCATATCCTTCTGGCACTTGTCCACCTTCAGCAAGATTGGCACTTAATGTTTTTTTATCTTTCGTACCAATATATAGGTCTAAAATACCAGGATGATTCTTTTTGTACTCCGAAAACTCTTTCGTCAAAAATGCTTCTTCTTCTGGAGTAACTCCGTCTTGAAGTATATTACGAACCATCTCACTGTTCGCATAATATCCCATATCTTCATCCGTTCTTTGAACAAATGTCGTAAGTTGCTCTGTCACAAGATCCATCGTATTTTGAGAATACTGGTCTAAGGAGCGCACTTCCTTCTCTTTCTGTAATTGATACATAGCTGTACCTAATATTACAAACATCATAGAAATAAGTACCGAAAATACTACCGCAATTTTTAAACGTAAACTTCTCAACATCTTCCCCCAAGCATCCCCTTCTCGTTGTATTGTAATCATATTAATCACTATATTAAGTATAATGGATAAAATTAAAAAATTGAAATTAATTCTCATCTCAATTTAAGTAGAAAACCTACTACCACTTGTGTAAAAACAAATAGTTCATTATCCTTAAGCTATATAATCTCATTTGTTCGGAGGGAACTATGTTACAAAAATTCGGTTTCTCACAATATGAAAGCCAAGCTTATGAAGTTGTCGTATCAAGCAACGAACCACTAGATGCTACAACGATTGTGAAGCACTCTGGTGTTCCAAAAGCAAAAATATACGAAGTGCTAGCACGCCTGATCGATAAAGGGATGGTAATGGATTCTGTTTCAGAAAAGAAAAAGTTATATACTGCATTACCACTCAAGCTAGCAATTGAAAAATTAACGACTGAATTTCAATCAAATATTAAAGACTTGGAAACGAATATATCCAAAAAATCATTTACAGATGATCGTGTGTGGAGCTTAAAAATGCAATCTTCTATTCGAGTTCAAAGTAAAGAACTCATCGAAGGTGCAAAAAAATCCATTCTTATTTCAGCTTGGAATGATACTCTTTCTGAATACCTTCCTATACTAGAAGAAAAAGCAAAACAAGGCGTCCACATCGAGTCTCTTATAGTTGGAAAAGTAGAAACGAATTTAGAAAACATGCATTTTCTAATTCCAGCTGAAGAACCTAACGCATTAGAGCGCTATTTACTACTCGTCGTTGACGACCGCGAAATTTTATTTGCTGGTGTAGAGCAACAATCATGGCAAGCGATGAAAACAATGTCACAACCTTTCGTAAAGTTCTTCATAGAATTTTTCCATCACGACGTTGCGCTTGCAAAGATTACCCAGAAGCACCATGATCTCTTTATGCAAGATGAAGAAATTAAGGGTTTGTTGAGGAAATTGAGATACTAAAAAAACGCCTCTATTACAAGGCGTTTTTTTCTACATTTCTTTTCTACATTTCTTTTCTATTTTTCATCCTTAACACATAAGCACCCGCAATAATAAAACCAATTCCTAAAACGAATAAAGCGGTAAATTCATCGCCGACGCCGCCAGTAGCTGGTAAACGCACTTCATTATGAGTATTAGGTTGTTGCATTGGCTTCACATCAGTGGAAGGTTTCACTTCTCCATTCGGTGTTGGCTTAGAGGGAAGCGATGCCTTTTCTTCTTTCTTATTTTTCACAATATGTTTAATAATTTCTCCATCCTCTTTTATTTCAAATGCGAACGTCTCTTCATTTATTACATATCCATTTGGCGCTATTGTTTCTTTATACGTGTACTTTCCGTATGGTAATTTGAATTTCGCTATACCTTGCTCATTTGTTTTTCCTTTTGCTACTTCTTTTCCTTGTTCGTTGTAGATAGTAAATTCTGCATTTGGCAGTTTCGTATTCCCATCTGCTACATCTACTTTCGTTATTTCTAACTCACCTTCTACCTTCTTATCTTGAACGATATGTTTAATAATTTCTCCATTCTCTTTTATTTCAAATGCGAACGTCTCTTCATTTATTACATATCCATTCGGTGCTATCGTTTCTTTATACGTGTACTTTCCGTATGGTAGTTTAAATTTCGCTACACCTTTTTCATCCGTTTTCCCTTTTGCTACTTCTTTCCCTTGTTCGTTGTAGATAGTAAATTCTGCATTTGGCAGTTTCGTATTCCCATCTGCTACATCTACTTTCGTTATTTCTAACTCACCTTCTACCTTCTTATCTTGAACGATATGTTTAATAATTTCTCCATTCTCTTTTATTTCAAATACGAATGTCTCTTCATTTATTACATATCCATTCGGCGCTATTGTTTCTTTATACGTGTATTTTCCGTATGGTAGTTTAAATTTCGCTGCACCTTTTTCATCCGTTTTTCCTTTTACTACTTCTTTTCCTTGTTCATTGTAGATTGTAAATTCCGCGTTCGGTAACTTCGTATTTCCATCCGCTACATCTACTTTCGTTATTTCTAATTCACCCTTTACATTTTCATTTTTTAACTCTAATACAGCAGTTTCACCAGTTTTCACTTCAATTTTTTTAACACTTCCGTCTAACACATATCCAGCTGGCGCTTGAATTTCTTTGACGCTATATATACCGATTGGAAGATTGCCTAACTCCGCAATCCCCTTATCATTAGTCGTAACATTTTGTTTAAAGTTTTCATTAGAAACTTCAAACACCGCTCCTTTTAATAATTCCTTTTTTTCTCCTAATTTCATAATCTTTAAAGAGCCTACTGATTCCCAATTTACAACTAAATCTGTACTGATTTTCTCACTATTTCTTTGTAACAATACCGTTGTATTTTGAACTTTTTCTGATCCTTTAAAAGCTATTGCTTGTAAATTTGTTAAAGTAGACTTCACTTTCATTTTAAAATTACCACTACTCGTGTCTTTCGGGATTAATATTTTGAATTTTTCATCAATTGATAATGTACTTTTCTCTTCTCCATCTTCATTTACAATTCGAAACCCTTTAGGAGCATTTTCAGGAAGAATTGTATAGGAGCCAGAAACCGCATTTGTTTGCACTGCATAAAATCCTGTTTCTAAATAATCACCTTTTTGTGTAGCAGTTTGTGGATCTACAGGATTAACTTTAAAAAATACATCTTGTGATCCAGTTTCTTTTTTTGAAGCCTCTACTAAACGCTTCATAAGATTATGTACTCGTTCATTTTTTGCAACTAAATCTTCTACTGTTAATTCATTTGCTGCAATCCATACCGCTAATTGTGTAGCATAATGCGCTTCTTCTACTGTCGCTACCCCTAATTCAGATGGGCTTTTTTGAGGATATCCATTTAATAAAACACGATATACGGCATCAGATGTTTTCCCCATTTCAGGCAAATCATCTCCATTTGGAGAACGCAAATCAGGCGTTAAACAATACGCAATACTACCCGAAGCCGTTTTAATTATTTCTGTTTTTATTTCACGATGTTTCGAATTACTATAACTCCAATCCATTTTATATGTTTCTCTGTTCATTACTTCTGCCTTTACTTGCGGCATTGCAATTCCTAATAAAATAATAAGAGCACTTAAAAAACTAAACCATTTCCCTACCATCTTTCGTTTCATTCTCCCCACCACCATATATAAATTTCTACATGAAGCAATCTTACTGTTTCATTGTACTTATAGTGAAAAAAAGAGAATAGGTGGTTTTTTTGTATTATCTTGTCGAATTGTTGAGAAAGTTTCAAAGCAATAAGCAACATTACAATTGTTTGTTCTCATGCTGCTATTGACAAATGAATGTTACATATTTAAAATTTTTAAAAATAATAAAAAGGCACTTTATAAGTGCCTTTTTTACTTACCAGAAACAAATTTCAAACGAATACATGTTATTTATCTTTTTCTTTTATCTCCGTCAACAGCTCAATAATTTTCTCATTTTGCTCCACTTGTTTCTCTGAATTTTGACAGATGAAACGTACCCACCTTAATACAAAAACAACTACAACTATCGGTAATAGTGCAAGTATCATACCGAATATCGAGAAGTTAAACATCATTTTCCATCACCTCGCTACACATAACCTTCTCCATATATCTACTAAAACCTGCAAAATTTTACAAATAAAAAAAGAACCTATCAAACGATAGATTCTTCCTTCGCAAACTGAGTAGAACGTCCTCTCGTAATAGAGAAAATTGCACAAAGCAGCGCTAATATAATAAAGCCGCCGCCTACCCAAGCGTTATATATAACAGATGATTTCTCAATAACAACTCCGCCTACTGTTGAACCAAGTGCAATTCCTAAGTGAAGCGCAGAGTTATTTAGACTTTGCTGAATACCAGCCGATTCTGGTGCAATTTCAATTAAATAATTTTGTTGTGCTGGCGAAATAGCCCAGCTCAACATACTCCAAATCCCCATCATAATAATGAAGAGTGGGAATGAGAATGTCATCATCGGCAATATGAAGATCGCACACGCAAATACGATAATAATTGTGATAATACTTTTCTTCGATCCCCATTTATCAGCAAGCAAGCCCCCAAGGCCGCCTCCAAGTACCGCTGCGATTCCGAAAATGAAGTAAAATACACTAATCCAATTCGCTTCCACATGCATTACATCTTTTAAAAATGGTGTTAAATATGCATATAGTGTTAAATGACCTGTTAAAAATAAAAATGATGTTAACTGTGCACTTACGATTTTCTTATCTTTTAACGTAGCAATTTGCTCTCTTATTGATAATACTGATGTCGGTGGTACTTTCGTTAAGAATAATGAAATACAAGCGATTGCCATAACTGTTAAGATTGAAATGAGTACGAATGGTGCACGCCATCCATATGCATTTCCGAGTACAAGGCCGAGTGGTACTCCAAGTACAAGTGACCCACTAATCCCCATGAAAATGATTCCAATTGCACGCGCACGAAAATGCGGTTCTACAACGCTAGAAGCAAGTGTTACAGATAACGCAATAATTAATGAACCACTCGCCGCACAAACAACCCTCGAGAACATTAACATCCCGTAATTCAAACTAAATGCCGAAATAATATTTCCGATTAAAAAAATTGATAATGCCCCAATGTATAATCTTTTTCTTTCAAACTTTCCAGTTACCGCTAATAAAACCGGACCTGATAAAGCAAATACTACTGAAAATATTGTTATAAGCTGACCAGCTGCACTAATAGATACTCCTAAATCATTGGCAACTAAATCGAGCGTTCCTCCTATAATTAGCTCAACCGTTCCGACTACGAAAGCCGCGATAGCTAAAATATACACACGAAAATTCAAATCTTTCCCCACGCTTTCTATTTTGGTTACTACGACTATAGTAACCAAAATAGAAATTGAACACAAGTACAATTTTTTTACAATAAAAAAACAGGCGTATGATACGCCTGCCTTCTAATTATTAAACAGTAGTTTTATTCTTCTTATTTAAATACCAATACACCGGAAGTCCAGTAAAGACAATTCCAATTGATAAGAAACAACTTACCGGATCATTGATAATTGCACTACCAATTACAAAGAACGAACCTAAAATCGCGACGATTGGTACGATTGGGAATAAAGGTACACTATATGCACGCTCTTTATTCTTATTACGCTTTCTTAAAATGAAGACACCAATAAACGTCATTACATAGAAAATATAAATAATGAATACGGAAATCTCAGATAGCTTATTCGGATCACTAACAATCATTAAAATAATTCCTAAAATGATTTCAACAGTAATCGCATTTGCTGGTGTTTTAAATCTTGGGCTTTCCTTTGCAATAAACTTAGCAAACGGAAGTTGTCCACGTTCTGCCATCGACATCGGGATACGTGGGAACGTTAAAATCTTTCCATTTAAACAACCGAAAATAGAAACGATAATACCGATACTAATAATTTTCCCACCATATTCTCCAAGTAGCATGCCCGCAGCTGTCGCTGTTGCATTTTCTCCAAGGTCTACAATTTTCGCTGCTGGTAATACATTTAATAATGCCAAGTTAATTAATACGTAAGCAGCTGTTACAATTAAAATCCCAACTGTCATTGCTTTCGGTAATAACTTTGTTGGGTTTTTCATTTCTCCGCCAATTGAAGCAAGTAGAATCCAGCCGTCATATGCAAATAACGTTGCTAAAATTGCCATACCGATACTTTGATTTTCTGATATCGGCACAACTACGTTAAAGATATCGCTATTCCCTTTCCAAAAACCTAACACAACAATTAAAACGATCGGAATCATCTTCCCAATTGTCGTAACCGTTTGGACGATACCTCCATATTTTGTTCCCATACTATTTACAACGCCAAGGAACACAACTGTTCCAATTGCAATTGGTAAATTCCATACTTTATCTAAATAGAAGAAATTAATCATTAAAGAACTAAAGTACAACCCTAATGTTCCAATAATAGCTGGTCCATAAACAATCGTTTGCATCCAGCCTGATAAATATCCCCAAAAACTTCCGTAAATCTCCTCTAAATACGTATACAACCCACCATTTTTCGGGATTTGCGCTCCAATTTCAGCTACTGTTAAACCACTTGCTAGCGTTAACAGACCACCAATTACCCAAGCAAGAATCGCCATATTAGAACTCCCCGAGTAATCTAATACGCTCCCTGGTTTCATAAACACACCAGATCCAATAATCGTTCCTACCACAATAGAAAGTGCTACTGTTAAGCCAATTTTGTTCTTCTCATCATGATGCATGCTGCGTATCCTCCTTCCAATCCTAGTGTGATGCAAAAATGAAATAAAAAAACACTCCTCCCTAAAAAAGGGACGAGTGTTGTATTCGTGGTTCCACCCTTGTTTCAATTAGCAAAGTGACACACTTCACCAATTTCTCAAGTCTAAATAACGGTTTTTGCCGGCAAGCAATTACTAGATGTTCGTTCACTGCTGCAGTTCAGAGGTGGTAATCCATTTTTTCGTATTAGGAAGCTCACAGCCAAAGGCTTCCCTCTCTGAGAATCGTAAAAAATTGATCATGTCCTCATCATCACTTCTTGATGTCGAATTTTGTAGTTATTGTTCATTATATTGAATTGTTAGAAAAAATCAATATATTTTTTTATATAACATACGAAATATTTCTCTTCTTATATTATAACAGAAGTTACGACACTTCTCTAATTCCCTAAAAATGGTATACTCCATATAGGAGGTGCACCAATAATGATTGCTGTTTTTTGTATTATCGCTACATTTCTTTCGGCTCTATTCGCTATCATGTACAGGCACAAGTATCCTGGTTATAGCATTTTAGCAGTAGCTCTTATACCAGCTGCTTCCTTCTACGTATTAGGTACATACCAATATACAGAAGTATTTATCGGTTTTGCAATCTTCTACTGCGTCTTTGGATACATACTAACAATGAAAAAACTTTTATTAAATCATTAAAAGGGACCGATTTCTGCTAACAGAAATCGGTCCTCTCACGTACCTTTCGGTTGCCCACACGAAAGATACGACTTCGCTCAATTATTTCTCATCTTTTTTCATAAAAAACTTATGGTGCGGTAGATCCACATTCAACGCCTCTAATTGTTTCTTTTCATTGTCTAAAATCGCTTTTGCTTTTGTTTTTGTTGCCTCATCTAATCCCGCAAAGATGTCTTCATGTTTCTCTTTCTCTGGAAGCTTCACACCTAGTTTTGTTAATTCTTCTTTTGCTTGCTCATGTGTTAATTTTCCGGACTTTTCTTGTTCAAAAATAGACTTTACTTTTTCCTTCGTTGCTTCATCTAAGTTAGCAAGTATGTCTTTATGCTTACCCTTCTCTGGCATTTTCACGCCTAACTTCGTTAATTCCTCTTGCGCTTGTTCACGTGTTAATTTTCCAGATTTCTCTTGCTCTAAAATTGATTTTGCTTTTTCTTTTGTTGCTTCGTCTAAATTAGCAAACATGTCTCCATGCTTACCCTTTTCCGGGAACTTCACGCCTAGTTTTGTTAACTCTTCTTTTGCTTGGTCACGTGTTAATCCCCCGGATTTCTCTTGCTCTAAAATTGATTTTGCTTTTTCTTTTGTTGCTTCATCTAAGTTAGCAAACATATCCCCATGCTTACCCTTCTCTGGCATTTTCACGCCTAACTTCGTTAATTCCTCTTGCGCTTGTTCACGTGTTAATTTTCCGGATTTCTCTTGCTCTAAAATCGATTTCGCTTTTTCTTTTGTTGCTTCATCTAAGTTAGCAAACATGTCTTTACGCTTTTCCTTCTCTGGAAGCTTTACACCTAACTCCTCTAACTGTTTCTTTGTATCGTCCATAATCGTTTTTACTTTTTGTTTTGTAGCGTCATCTAAATCTTTTTTCGCCGTTTTTGTAGATTGCTCAGCTGCTGGAGTATTCGTTGCCGCAAATGCTGGTATGCCGGCTCCTCCAATGATTCCGAATGATAAAGCACCTGCAATTGCTAAATACCCAACTGTTTTCTTCTTCATAGGAAATTTCCTCCTTCATATGTCTAAAGCATGTACACTTTCGTATACAATGCCTATAGTAATGTCGGTTTCTTAACATTTCCTTAACGGCTTAACAAAAAAACACCGCTCATCCCGAGCGGCGTTTTTCTAAGCTTTTTGTAATTGTAATTCTTCACGTTCCATTATTCTTCTTAATACAATTGTTTGTGTCATTGTAAATAAGTTACCTGTTATCCAGTACAACACAAGTCCTGATGGCGCCGCAAATCCCATAAATAGAATCATTGCCGGCATCATAATTTGCTGCACCTTCATCATCTGTACTTGTTCTCCAGGTGTAACGTTAGATTGGAAAACTTTCATCTGAATAAATGTCGTTAACGCTGCAATAATCGGTAATATATGATAAGGATCTGCATGTCCTAAGTTCACCCATAAAAATGAAGATGTGCGAATCTCTTCTGTTCGGCTAATCGCATAATACAAAGCAGAAAAAATCGGCATTTGTATAAAGATTGGCCAGCAACCAGCAAGTGGATTCCAACCGCCTGATTTCATTAGTTCTGACATTTCTTTTTGATACTGCTTTTGTTTTTCAAGATCTTTACTTACATCACCGTATTTTTTCTTTAGCTTCTGCAATTCAGGTTGCATTTTTTTCATTTTTGCTTGGCTACGATATTGCGAAATAGCTAATGGAATCATAGCTGAACGAATAACGAGCGTCATAATAATGATAGCAATCCCGAAGCTAGCTCCCGGTATATGATGAGCAACAAATTGAATCATATACGAGATTGGATATACGAAATAATGGTTCCAAATTCCCGTACTATGTGAATCGATTGTGCCTGCATTACTGCAGCCAGATAAAACAAAAACAAGTAATACTGATAAACTAATGAGCGCAGCTCGGTATGATTTTAACATGTTCATTCCTCCAATGTTTCGTAATTATTTAGCGAAACATTGGTGTATACGGACCGACCTCGTCATTCTCTTCACTTGATTCTTGTCTGCGTACAGAACGAATCATTCCATACTTATAAAAAATTGAAAATAGCGGTACATTTCCCGCACTATCTTCACATGTATCAGCTAACGCAAAAGCTCTTTGTCTACCATTTGATGCTTGCTGACGCACAAAGCGAGAAACATTAGCAAGGAAGAAAACTTCTAATAAACAAAGCGCTGTCGTTACAAACGATATATATAGAATTGCATCCTGCAATAAAAATTCCATCGCTTCACATCCTTAATAAGGTCATTTTAGCACATTGGGCAAATATTCTCTATTTCCTTTTATCGTCAAAAAAAGTATTTTGCATATTTTCTCAAGAAAATAATAATTAAGAAACGTTGTATTCGCTTTCTTTAGTATATTCACACACATCAATGAATAGGCTTGATTTATTAGAAATTTATAAAATTTTTGCATTATAATAAAACTATTGCCAGTTTTTGAAAAAACCTTTATTCTCTTCTTGTAATCAAAAATGAATATGGAGATGAAACATACTATGGGTCAACTAGGAGACGCCGATTACGTTCCCGACACCGCCTTTTTATCCTTCCCAGCAGCTAAAACATTTCACTTAGAATTTATCATACAGTTGGTTGTTATTTTCGTAGCTTCTATTTTGTATGCAATTTCTATGAATATGTTCTTTATCCCGCATAACATGATTAGCGGTGGATTCGCTGGTGTAGGGATGATTATCGGTTATTTAATGCACTACAATATCGGTGCACTTATCTTTTTACTAAACATTCCTCTTCTTATTTTAAGTCACTTTTACTTAGGCAAGAAGACAACCTTTTTAACAGCGTACTTTGTAGCTGTATCATCGTTAGCGATGAACATTATCCCTGTACACCAAGTTTCAGACGATATTTTACTATCTTCTGTATTCGGCGGTGTAATCTGCGGAGCAGCTTCCGGAATCATATTCCGATTTGCTTCTTCAACAGGTGGTTTTGATGTCGTTGGATTGATTGTAGCAAAACATCGAGATATTTCGATTGGAGCAATCATCTTTGGATTCAACTTAATCTTACTTGTTGCAGCAGGATTTATTTTCGGATGGGATATTACACTTTATACGTTAATTAGCCGGTTTGTAGTCAGTAAAGTAATTGATGCCGTGCATACGAAACATATTAAATTAACGATAATGACAGTTACAGAAAAAGGCGAGGAAATAAAAAGCGCACTATTACATCACGGCATACGCGGAGTGACAATGGTAGATGCTGTCGGCGGCTATACAAACCATAAGAAAAAAATGATTTACACCGTCGTAACTCGCTATGAGTTAGGCGAAATGAAACGTATTATCCGTCAAGTGGATAACAAAGCATTCATGAACATTACTGAAACAGTTGAAATTGTCGGCCGTTTCAAACGCATATAAAAAAGGTTAATACATGAAAGGGCATAACATATTAGTCATATATAATATGTTATGCCCTTTGTTATTTAACTAACGCACCCTTTAGCATAATAAAATTACTAAGTTTATTACTACAAATCGGAGGATAGCATTCCATATACAATACTATCTGTCCATTCATTTTTACTCCAAAAATCTTGTATGAAATGGGCTTCCTTTCTCATGCCTATTCGTTCACATAATTTTTGTGAAGCTGTATTACGTGCATCAAGATTAGCTTGTATACGATGTACATTACATTCATTAAATAATTTAAATACCAAACTACTTACTGCTTCTGTTGCCAAGCCTCTCCCAGCTACTTCATTTGAAAAACTATAACCAATCTCAACAGTGTCTTTCATATTTGTATACCATAAAGATAAATCACCAACTACTTTAGTCTTGTATATAACTGCCAAACTTAATATTGATTCTTTAGTAAGTACATTGTTTGCTAGCTTCTTATTAAATCTTTCCTGCATGTCTTCATGAGTCCACTTATTATGTAATAGAAACTTACATGTATCATCATTATTATAAATAGCAAATACATCCTGTAAATCAGTCCTCTTAAAAGGTCTAATTATTAATCTTTCTGTTGTGATCTCCAAGTTAGCTCTCCTCCCTTACATTCATGCTACAAAACATTTTTTATAGTATTTAATCCTCCTTCTTAGATCTCACCTTGATTACATATTTCATCATAATAAATTAAAATCCTTCTTCCACTAAACTGCACCGTTAATGGGAATTCCTTGAGCTTTTTATTTTTTACACTTATTACAAAATCAGATAATTCTATTATTGTGACCCGAAATGTGTTATAATGAAAGCAGACTCACAAAAAAAGAGTATATAGACTTGGAAGTTTCTCTTATTTTACAAGCAAAAAGAAACGAGCAGTCGGGTATATTTCAAACACCATACACGTAACGGTTTAAAAAAAACCGATCATCTTAGTTATTCTTCCATGATCTTTTTATAAAAAAGATACGTACAACTAAAATTCACTTCAATATACTATACCTACCTTTTTGACTTCCAAATCATCTTATTACATAAGGAGATGAACATATGAATCAATATATCAGATATACAATAGCTGTCCTGTTTGCTATTATCGGCGGAACAATCTGCTTCTGGACAAACACTCAGCTTGGAGAGAATATCATTTTTAACGGAATCGAAACACTTGTAAGCGCTTCAATTTTAGGCGGATACATTTTCTTCCTCTTCAACCCAGAAGAAAATGCGCAAAAAACAATGTTATTAACAATGATCGGAATCGTTGGCGGATGTATTTCCTACTCAATGACTAACTATACATTACCACTTCAATTAAGCTCAGCTTTCTTCCACGGTCTATGGACTTGGTTCATTGCATTCTGCCTAGCAGACGTATTCAACCTACTACAAGACAATGAAGAAGAAAACGGTCGCCAAATTGAAAGTAACTCGTAAGCTGGAAGATATTCTTCCAGCTTTTTTATGTTGGTTTGCATACTCCGTCACCACAATAAAAAGAAGCTACCCTCACGGTAACTTCTTTTCCACATACCCCATCTGGTACTTACCAGAATATATCAACGATTCTCCAAATATATCGGCGATTTCTACACTTATATCAACGATTTTTTCATTATATCGACGATTCGACACAACATATCGACTTACCGACATCCTTCGACATTCAAAACGTACAACATACCCTATCCCCCAAGCAATTTACTGCCGAACTCTACGATTAAAAAGATAACTAATAGGATCGCGAGTATCTTTAATGCTACATATGCTACTTTAAAAACAGCATAAATGAGCAAGACTATTAAAATAATCGTTAAAATTTCCATCTAGAATTCCTCCAAGCTTTGCTCTTCTTATCTTATTTTACTCGCCCCAGACTTTTTATGGAACGGCAGAAGACGACATAGAAAAAAGAGGATACCTTACCCATCGTAAGATACCCTCTCTTTCAACTGCTCAAACCATTCTCTCTCTAATTGTAAATATCCCAATTCATTCTTTTCAGCGTTCTTTAATTCTTTATCAGCTTTCTTCATATACATACGGGAAGCTTCCATATCGCCCTCTAAATATTTAATAATTCCTTGTGTACGGTAATATCCGTTTAGATCCATTCTTGTAACAGCCTTCCCATACGCCTTCGCTTCTTGCAGAGAAATGCTATCCATCTGATAAAGAGCTTTATACAAAAGGTACCAACTATGAAAACTCCCAACGAAAAATTTATTTTCCTTCGTTACAGGTTGTTGAATAATTGGTTCTATATACGATATCGCCCTTTCCATCCCCTTTTGGTCAGCTCGAGCATAAAACACGAGCATAAGTCCGCTCATTATGTCTCTTATACTTTTATCCTCTTTTAATTTCTCCTCACTAATTTCTACTAATCTCTCGTCCCAATCTTTCGGCCTCTTATAACTAAATAACTCACTTGATACTTGAATGTTATATAAGTGCTGTTTCGCCTTTTCATCACTTTTAATTAAAATGAGGAATTGCATACCATCGCTCATTAGCGTTCCTTTTATCGGCACGATTGTAACTGCAAAAATGATAAAATGGAAAACAGAAAAATATAAAAGATATTGATAATAACTCACCATGTATATGTAACCAAAAGTCATACCAAATAATAAGCTTGTAATCGGTCCACCTAAAGTCATCCATGCCCATTTTTTTGAAAGGTTCGGTGTTACTATAGAAGGCGGTATTAACATTGCCACGCCTCCGAAGTACGCCCATAATTTATTTTCTCGAATACGTACTTTCCCCTTCTCTTTTTGAAAAGTAATCGGCCCTACTGTCATAAATTTAAAATTCAAACCACCTATCAAGCCGAATACTACGTGTCCTAGCTCATGAATAGCTAGCACTAATAAAAAAATTCCAAATACTGCCCATATATCCAAAATTACTTCTAATTTCTCCGTTCGGATCACTCCGTATAAAATGGACAGAATTAGCGCCACTATCAGTGAACCAGCTGGCCTTCTTAAAATATCCACCTTTTTCTCCCCTTAATAAATCATTTTTCTCTGCATTTCGTACATGAATTTTCCGAGATGCAATATCCAAATAAGTGAGATTAAGCCAATTAATACAAAATCGATATCACTAGCCGCTGTATATATAACGGCAGCCCACCATACATATGCCAATATTGTATTCGTAAATTCATACGCTTTATATCCAGCCTCATGCACAATGTGCTGTAATCCTTCATCTGCGTTTTTCGTCCACATTTTCATAGATTCCATATATGTTACACCCTGTTCAGGATATAGCTTATTATAACGATTTTTTGTTATGAGCCCGATAATTACAACAATAGTTAAACAGACAATAGAAGCTACTAAATTCCACACTGCAAATGAAACATTTGTATCCTGCAATAGTGCACGCCTACATGTAATAACTGCATATACAAACCATGCCTGCGTAACTATATCACCTACACGTAAATATATACTTATAATGCCTAATTTTCTGCCTTGTACACTCTCTTCTTCATCGCGTGCCTCCGCTAACATACGTGTATTCTTCCAAGTGTAGTACATCATTAAGATTCCAAAAATAGTACACACACCTATAAATGTATTAGATGATAATTTTCTCGGTTCATCCGAGAGTAAATTTAAAGCTATATAAGATGTTAAAAAGCCACCTATCATACTTAATGCTATTTTCCCCACAATATCAAATTGTTTTTTTCGTTTACTCTTCATCATCCTCTTCCCCCTCCACTAACGTGAATATTTCCTCCACCGGTACATTGAAAATTTGTGCGATTTTTAACGACAATACGATAGATGGTGCATAATCCCCACGCTCAATTAAACTAATCGTTTGCCGTGATGATCCAATCGCTTTTCCTAAATCCCCTTGTGATAAACGATGCTTTGCTCGCAATTCCCTCACTCGATTTTGAAGCTTCATGTCTTCCCTCTTTTTCATTTATTTAATTGAAATTGTAAATAATATCCTTATTTTTGTCAATTATAATTGTCAATTTGACGTTAATCATTGACAATTATAATCTATGAAATTTTTAACTACTAACCAAACAAAAACTTATTAAAATAAAAAAGGCAGTGCGTCTGCACTGCCTTCCTAAATTTTGACATAGAATGGATTTCATATTAACTTGCGTTTTGTAAAAATACTCGTTTTAACTGTTTGCGGAAACGAACTCCTAACGTAATTGCTACAATCACAATCACTCCAAAAATGATTTTACCGATGTGACCTTCTAACGCTCCAAAAATATCATGTAAGTTGCCACCTAACCAGTAACCACCGATTAAGAAGAACGATACCCAAAATAGAGCACCTGAGTAAATTGTAATGGCAAAGCGACGGAATGGTAAGTTAATAATTCCTGCAAAATATCCTGTAAAATGACGGACACCAGGAATAAAGAAACCGATAAAAATAAGGAAGTATCCATACTTATCAAACCACATTCTTGTTAAGTCGATTTTTCTTTGTGTTAAAAATACGTATTTCCCATACTTTTGAATAAAGGGCATACCTAATTTATTTCCTAAAAAGTATTGAATTGTCATTCCTACACTTGTCCCAATAAAAGATAGGATAATTAAAATCGGTAAACTTAAATCGCCCTTCTGTGCTAAAAATCCCGCATATGCTAACGTTGGCTCTCCCGGAAACGGAAGTGCAATATATTCTAACAGCAAACCAACAAGTACAACATAGTACCCGTACTGCTGAAATAATTCATGAACCCATTCCATGTCATCTCTCCTTCCAATCACGTACAACTTCTTACTATTATTGTATAAAAAAATTGTCGAAATAACTATCACAATAGCTTACATTTTTATTACATTTTTGTAAGGCTTACACTAAGGTTTTCTGTTCTTTATTTGATGCTATCCATTATCATTTTAAAATGAACTAACAGCTATATATCGTACGAATCAAAGGAATTAATATACATTTTTTATCCAGTTTTTAACACCTAAAAATCACCACATTTTGTTCTCAATAAAAAACCACCACAAACTCATACGAACTTCATATTAGCTTCATATACGTATTGTAAGATTATATCGGAATTTGTTGAAAAATTTAACCAATATATGACTAAGCATTAAATTGAATAAATATAAGTCGTTTTTCGAAATTGAAAAAAGGGTGAATAAGAAATGGAAGCTTATAAAATGCACGATTTTATTAATACAAATGTTGAATCTCATCAAAATGAAACCGTTTTTAATTTACACATGTGTGAAACAAGTGAATTTGACGTAAGTTTAACAAAATCTACAACACTGTCTTTTATCGTTTCAAAAAAGAACATTAAGATCGTTACGAAAAAATGGATTAATTCAAATCAAGAAAGCATGATTGGCAAAAGTTACATCATCCCAACGAAAGCTTTCCACTACTTTTTACCAATTATTTCTGAAACTGAAGATGAACTAAATATTCAAGTTCAAAGTTTTGGACTACATGGTGAACTTTTACTAAATGAAAGATTACTTATTGATAAAAACAACAAACAAAATCCAAAGATTACTACCTTCTTTGAAACATTAGATGAAAATGTAAATAAAGTATTACGCGGATTACAAATTCATTGTATGTAAGACTATTACAATAGTAAAAAGGAGAATATAATGAAAAAACTATTATTAAGCGCACTATTATCATTAGGATTTTTAACTATTCCATTCACAAATGCTGAGGCAGCTACAACGAATGATCAACTGATTGTAAACACGCAGCTAAATAAAATGGATTATTATCAAAACGGACAATTTATAAAGAGTTTTACTGTCGCTACTGGAAAAGCAGGTACACCTACACCTAAAGGTACTTTTCAAATCGTTAATAAAATTAAAAACCGTCCTTACTATACAGGAAAAATTAAAGGCGGCGACCCACGTAATCCCCTTGGTGATCGTTGGCTAGGATTAAATATGGCTGGAACTTACGGAACAACTTATGCGATTCATGGTACGAACAATAATCAGGCAATCGGCAAATGGACAACACTAGGTTGTATTCGTATGTATAACAATGATATACACTGGTTATTTGAGCGTATTCCCCAGCAGGCTACTGTCACTGTAAAATAACCTAAGAACACGATTTACGTGTAGCCAAGAATTTTATGTCTTGGCTTATTTTATTTCTTCATTTACAGTAGCAAAACAACTGTATTTACATATATAATAGGGATAGATTGTATTAAGTAACATCTAAACATTGATAAACATGGATATTAAAATTATACAGTTGTAATATTTTATAAATTTCACAATACATACTATAATAGGATTACTGTAATTCTTAAATATTCAGTTTCACTAAACAACTCCCCTTGCTACTTTCATGATTATTTTATGGCGGGGGCTTATTATATGTATAAACAATCTGAGTCATCGAAAAAATGATGAATTCGAATATTGCAGTAAAAAGCGTTCTTTAGGAGGTGTTACTATGACGCATATACTGGTGATTGAAGACAACCCAGATATACAAGAACTAATTCGTGAATTTCTAATGGCACAAAACTTTACCGTTGATGTCGTTGGTGCTGGAACAGAAGGTATACTTCTTTTCCAAAAAAATTCATACGACCTTGTCCTCCTTGATGTGATGTTACCAGATATAGATGGCTATAGTATTTGTAAAATTATGCGAGGACAATCTGATGTACCGATTATTATGTTAACAGGCTTACATAATGAAGAAAGTGAAATTAAAGGATTTGAATTAGGTATTGATGACTATATTACGAAACCGTTCCATTATACCGTATTTATTAAACGTGTAGAAGCTGTATTAAGAAGGGCAGCTACGAAGGAAGCAGAAGCTGCAACTATACTACAATTCCATGAATTGATGTTAAATTCTACAGCATATGCCGCTTATGTTCATGGTAATCAAATTGAATTGACAACAAAGGAATTTGAAATTATTTATACTTTACTGCAAAATCGGGGAAAAGTATTATCAAGAAGTGATTTGCTGAATAAGGTATGGGGCTATGAACATTATGGTGATGTAAGAGTTATAGATACACATATTAAAAACTTAAGAAAAAAATTAGGGATTCCTTATATTAAAACGGTGAAAGGCATTGGCTACAAAATCGAATCGTAGCAAAGACAACATCACCAAAAATATTTTCATCAAAACCTTATTATTTTGTATTCTTTTATCACTTTGTCTTTATCAAATTATTTACTTCCTAGCTTCAAACTACGATAAAGAACGTTTTGCGAAAGAAAATGGAGCGCTGACTACAGAACAAGCGGATTCAGACAAACAAAACGACCAAAGTAAAATGAATCAAAGTAAGGCTGTTTCAGAGGGTACAATTTCTAACTTTCAATCTTCTATTATAGATTATAAAGCACTCTCTACAGCCATAAATCACCTTTTGCAGCCTAGCCAAACTGCAAAAGCAAAAGAACATACTCAAAATATTGCGAAAAAAAATAGTACTTCTGCTCCACCTATAGAAACGGAAAAGCAAGTCGCTACTAATGATGCCTTACATAAACAAAGTGCAGCAAGTAGAACAAATGATGCACAAGATAATCCAAAATTAACAGATGCACTGCAGCAATTAGCTCCACATATTGGCGCGACAATGCTTGCATTATCTCTACTCGGATCATTAATTTATGCCAAACTAATTGCTAAACCTTTTCAATATATGAGTGATGCTTTAAAAGATATTATAAATCTTGATTTCTCAGATAAAAAGCTACTTAACAAAAATACGGATCAAACAGATTTTAATTTGCAAGTAGCTGCTTCACAGGTCCCAAATATAGTGAAGAATTTACATGCAAGCAATCAAGATTTAAGAAATGAACTCAAAAAGGAACAACAATTAGAACAATCTCGTAAAGAATTTATGTCTATGGTTTCCCATGAATTAAAAACACCAATCGCAGCCGTTATGGGACAACTAGATGGCATGATTCACGGAATTGGAGCTTATAAAGATAAAGATAAATATTTAAAACGTTCCTATGAAATGATGCAAGACATTAACATATTAACGGAAAAAATGTCGGAATTATCCAAAATACAAAACCCTCAATTTAAACCTGATTTAAAAGTTATCTCATTAACTAATATTATTGAGGATGTTATGAAGAAAGTAGATTATTTCGTATCTGTAAAGCAGTTAAATGTTCAATCTAACATTAAACAAGATGTACAGGTTTTAGCTGATCCTAAATTTATTCAAACCGCCATTTTTAACATTATTTCAAATGCAATTCATTATACAATTGACCATCAGCATGTCTATATAAAGCTTTATGAAAAGCCAAACGGTTACGCATTAGAAGTATTAAATACAGGTTCACAAATAGATGAAGATAAACTTGCCCATTTATTTGAACCATTCTATCGCGCTAACCCTGACAAACATGGCTTAGTACAAGGTAGTGGTCTTGGATTATATATTGTAAAACAAATATTAGATAAACATCAATTTCCTTATGGGATACAAAACACACCTCAAGGTGTAAAATGTTCTATTGTATTCCCAAAGGCAATGTAAAAACTTACTACAATTTCATAACCCAAATTCATACTTCGTATGAGTGGCGGAATTTTGTAGAGTATCTTACTCTGTTTCGTTCGCCCGTTATCCTTATTTGGATAGCGGGCGTTTTTTTATTATTCAAAAGGAGGATTTTCATGGAAAAATTTAAGTATTCATTACTCGTTTTATTCGGAGCTTGTAGCTACGGTGTACTTTCAACTATTTTTAAACTCGGATTCATTGATGGATTTTCAGCACATCAACTATTAGGGGGACAATATGTCTTCGGATGGATCGGGCTTCTTCTGCTCGTTCTTTTCGCTTCACGTCATAAAGTAACAAAAAAGCAATTCTTTTCCTTACTAACAGTTGGTACAACAATGAGTATGACTGGTATCTTCTACGCTATCTCTGTAGAAGAACTACCAGCATCTATCGCTGTTGTCCTACTTTTCCAGTTCACATGGATTGGTGTAGTCATTGAAGCTATTGCAAATCGAACATTTCCAAGCCGTGAGAAAGTTATATCTATCATTATTTTATTTACTGGCACATTGTTTGCAGGCGGTGTCTTTGAAGGACTCGGACAAAGCTTTTCCACAAAAGGTATTATCTTTGGTTTATTAGCCGCTGTCTCTTTTTCATTCTATGTTTTTGCAAGCGGGCGTGTTGCTACAGAAGTTCCGCCTTATACGAAAAGCTTTCTTATGACAACAAGCGCTACTCTTATCGTATGCCTATTCTTCCCGCCAACCTTTTTAACGGACGGTGCCCTGCAAGCAGGTCTTTGGAAATACGCTTTCTTCCTCGGATTGTTCGGCGTTGTCGTACCTGTCATCTGTTTTTCAATTGGTGTACCGAAAGTAGGAACAGGACTTAGTACAATACTAGGAGCAGCTGAATTACCAACGGCTATTATCGCTTCCATTACACTTGTACATGAAGTCGTAACCTTCATGCAGTGGATTGGGATACTCTTTATACTACTTGGAATTTTTACTCCTCAGCTGCTTACGGCTAGGAAAACAAAAAAACATAGTAGCGTGCATAGTGCGTGAAAATAGAAGTTTGCATATAAAGTGAAACTTTAATCAATGGGGGTTTTCTTCATCCCCCACTGATTATCAGCCCTCACCTAACTTCTTTGCTTTCGCTGCATTTTTAGGTGGGGATCTTACTGCCCATTAAAGCGGGATAAATGTAAATGCAGTTACAATGTAGTATAATTTCAAATCTATTTGGAGGTATAAATGACTATTTTAAGTGTAGCCTTTTTTGCCATTATGTGTTTCTTCTTCTTAATAAGATATATGAAAGAAAAGAAATTTTGCGATTTACTCCTCATTCCTATTTGCATATATGCTGGGGCAGTCAAAACTCCTTTAGTAGAGTACTTAAACTTTAATACTACATTCAAAATAACATATGATATTGCAGCTATTATTCTCGTAATCCTTGCTGTACTTTTCTTCTTAAAGGATAAGAAAGAGAATCCTACTGTATAACAAAAAGACCTTTCATGTATTTGAAAGGTCTTTTTCTCTATCTCACTTTACCGCTCCATACAGTTTCTCTACCTCATGCTCAATTTGTTTTACATCAATTCGTTCAAATAGCGGCTGCACATTATCAATTCTATTCGGCAACGTGTTTTGAGGCTCCCAATTTCGTTTCACAATCGATAATGTATTTCTAACTCTTTCACTTGAAAATGGTAAAAATGGTTCAAGGAGATTTGCAAAATTAGCGATAAGATACACACAATTATAAATCGTTTCTTCGCATGAAACTGGATCATCTTCTCTTTGTTTCCAAGGCTGCCTCTCATCAAAGTATTTATTTGCAAAACGTACTGCCTCAAATATTGTTTCTAGCGCCACCTTAAATGTAGTTTGCTCAATCGCCTCTCCAATATTTTTATATAATCCTTCTACTTTATCTTTCAGTTCTACATCAATACTTCCCTTCGGTACAGTACCACCATAATACTTTTCAATAAACTTTAATGTCCGGTTCACAAAGTTCCCGTATGCACCTAGCAATTCACTATTATGACTGTAAATGAATTCACGCCACGAAAAATCAGTATCACGATTTTCTGGTGCGTTGACTGTTAAAAAGTAACGAATGGAATCTGGATTGTATCGTTCTAATATATCAGGCACCCATACTGCCCAGTTTTTACTTGTAGATAACTTTCTTTTTTCAACTGTTAAATATTCATTCGAAACGATATGACGTGGAGTAGCTCCTTCTCCTATCCCAAGCAATACCGCTGGCCAAATGATGGAATGAAATGGAATATTATCCTTTCCGTGTACATAATATGTTTTCGCTTCTTTATCCCAAAACTGTTGATCATCTTTCCCTGTTTCTTCAGCCCAATGTTTACTCGCCGAATAATATCCTGTCACTGCTTCAATCCATACGTAAATTTTCTTATCTTCATACCCTTCTACTGGAATTGGTACTCCAATTGGTAAATCACGTGATACAGCCCTATCTAATAAACCTTCCTTAACATATCTCTCTGTTAATTGAATCGCATTGTCGCGCCATGCTCCTGTTTGTTTTGCAGTTTCTACAGCCGTTTTGATTTGTTCCTGAAATGTATGCAATGCGAAATAGAAATGCTCTGTTTCCTTTACGGATGGCGTACTACCACATAACTTACATTTCTTTTCTAACAAATCGAGTGGATCCAAAATAGCTGAACACGCATCACATTGATCTCCTCTTGCTGCTTCATCGCAATGTGGACAAATGCCTTCTACATAGCGATCAGGTAAAAACTGCGTACACGTTTCACAATACGCTTGTTCCACTGTTTTTTTATAAATATAGCCTTCTTTTAATAAACGTAAAAAAACATTTTGAACCGTTTCATGATGGTGCTCACTATCTGTACGTGTATAGCAATCATACGTAAAACCAAGGCTACGAAAACATCGCTGGAATTCTTCATGATACTTATCAGCAATTTCCTTCGCCGTCACACCTTCTTGTTTTGCCCTAATTGCAATCGGTGTTCCATTACAATCACTTCCCGAAACATACAACACATTCTCACCTTTCGCCCGGTAATAACGTGCTAAAATATCTCCAGGTAACAAACTCGCAATATGACCAAGATGTAACGAGCCATTTGCATACGGCCAAGCGCCTCCAATAAAAATACTCATCTTACATTCCTCCTTTTAAATATAAAAAAGCCCCGCCCTTATCTTAAAAAAGATAAGGGCGGGGCTGTATAAACAGTCGCGGTACCACCTTATTTCGCCAATTACTCACATAATTAGCCTTAACAAGTACGGAGCTATATGCTCTTATACTGTGATTTTGATAACGAGTACCAACTCTCGTCGCCGCCTACTATTATCATTCGATAAGTTCAGGACGAAGCTCAAAGGCCATTGTTCAAATGAATATTCTTGCTTCTTCTCAGCTACCGAAGCTCTCTGGACAGAATGATTTCATTCTACTTTTCCTTTTCAACGCTTTTATATATAACACGTATTTTACGACTTAATTGCAGAAAAATCAAATTTTAATTCAAAAAGAAAAGGAAATCCCCTTCTCCCGCAGAATAACTATACGTTCACAAAAGGAGTGATATGATTGAATCAAAAACAACTAAGTACACGTAATAAAAAGAGCTGGAATGCAGCTGCTTATGAAGCTTGGACGAATCGTCACGGGACGCCAGTCGATTATGCGAAAAAGCTTATGGCAGATCCCGTGCGCGAAGTAGATCACTATTTACCTTACATACAATCACCAAAAGGAAAACGTATTATTAATTTACTCGGGTCAAAAGGAAATAAAGCCGTTGCTCTCGCTCTTTTAGGAGCTGACGTAACAGTTGTTGATATTTCGGCAAGTAATGCAAAATATGCAAATGAACTTGCGGAAGCTGCAGGTGTCTCTATCCAATATGTCGTTTCTGATGTATTAGATGTAAAGCTCTCCGAATCATTTGATATCGTATTGCTGGAACTTGGTGTACTCCATTACTTTTTAGATTTAAAACCGCTCTTTCAAAAAATTGCTACCTTGCTTAAAGGAGATGGCATGCTTATCCTTCGTGACTATCATCCTGTTTACACGAAATTATTAGGAGTAGACCACCCATCATTTCGGGCCAATGGAAATTATTTCGATGAAGAATTAATTGAAGATGATGTTGCTTATAGCATCCTTCTTACAGAAGCGCAGAAAGAATCATTACCTAAAACACTCATCCGTCGCTGGACGCTAGGGGAAATTATTACAACACTTGCGGAAGAACATTTTAAAATTGAAAAACTAGTTGAAGAACACGGATCTCATCAAAAGTGGGTATTCCCTTCTACTGCACCGGAAGGAATTGAAGAACGTGTGCCTAGTTTATATACATTAATTGCGACGGCATGCAAAAAAGGATCCCTTCACGGATAGGATCCTTTTTGCATGCTCACGCATATAAGTTGAGGTTGGAGATTACCATAATTCTGTAGAATAGGACACAAGATATTTCAACATTTCGTCTCTGACTTACGTCGTCAAAAAGGGGTATGACCAACATAACGAAGAGTAATGTTTATAGTTGATAGTGATAATCGTTATCAACTAATTAGAAGTATACATGATGTAATTTCAAATTACAATAGTATTTCTCATTTTTATTTATGAATTTTTTGATATACAAATGTATACATTTTAAGAACATTTGCTCATATGAATCTGTCTTCTTCCATTATCTGCTATAATTTTCATTGAACAGATTAATAACTTCATAATAATGTTTTTATTAATTCGTTCTTAATATTTATAAATCATAATAAATAGTTTTTAAAGGCAGGGGTAATGATGAAATATGTTAGTATTCGAAAAAAGCTAATGTTCACACTCTTAAGCATTTCTTCTTTATTTAGTATTGCTCTTATTGTTATTCTTTCATTCGCCATGCATCAAGCAAGCGAAATTGAAACGTTAAAAAATGATGTATCAAAACGAGCAACGATTTTAAAAGAACGTGGCGATTGGTTCCAAGCACAAGTTGCTGGTTTACAAGAATATTTACTGTCACATGATCAAAAAGGATTGGATAAATTCAACCGAGAAGGAAAAAAACTAGCTGATACTAGAGAAAAAGTAACAAGCGATAAAAAACTCCCAGAAGGAATGAAAGAAGCAATTTTAATGGGAGGAAAATGGCGAAGCGTCATAGATAATGAAGTCCTCCCTCTCGCTCGCGAAGGAAAATGGGACGAAGCATCCAAAATCGCTTTAGCTCAAACTGATTATGTAAACGATCTTTTAAGTCGATTTACTAAATATACAAATGAAGAAAATGATAAACGTGACGCTTTAATTGCTGACGTAGAGTCTTCTTCATCTCTTATTCAATATATTATTTTCTTCTCACTCATTACATGTACGTTAACGTCTATTTTATTAGCATGGTGGTTCTCTGGTAAACTTGTTAAACCGATACGACAAATTGATGAGAAATTAAAAGAATTAGCTTCTCAAGATGGCGATTTAACTGCTAGATTGCACGTAACGAGTAAAGATGAAATTGGTGATATCGCCAATTCCTTTAATCAAATGCTCGCTAATTTACAGCGTATTATAAAACAAGTGCAACAAACATCTACAAGTGTCAAAGAAGCGTCTGAAAATGTGTTTATCGAAACAACTACGTCTATGGAAAATACCGCAAAAACCGAAGAAACTATGAATGCTCTTGAGCATAATATTCGTTCACAAGTTTCCAGTATCGAAGAAAGTTCAACTGCAATGGATGATATGACAACGAGTGTTCAGCGTATTGCTGAATCTGCCTCTTCTGTTACTAGCCTAGCTGTTACAACTGCTGAAAAAGCAGATAGTGGGAATAAAGTCATCGAGAAATCTATTACACAAATGCATACCATTAACGAAGCTGTTAACGCTACATCACAAGTAGTAGAACGACTCATTACACATACGAATCATATTGATACTGCACTTCAATCCATTTCTAATATCGCGGAACAAACGAATTTACTCGCTTTAAATGCTTCAATTGAAGCAGCACGTGCTGGCGAACATGGAAAAGGATTCGCCGTTGTTGCCGATGAAGTACGAAAACTTGCTGAACAATCTCAGCTAGCAGCAACTGACATTAACCATTTACTTCATCAAATTCAAGCTGACACAAAAATAGCAAATGAAATGATGACACAAGGTCAGTCAGAAGCTTCTGAAGGAATTACAGTCATTCGTACCGCCGGATCTTCATTCTCAGAAATTGTTAATCACATTAACAAAGTCTCTACGCAAATGCAAGAAATGTCTGCAACTGCTGAAGAAATGGCCGCAAGTTCTGAAGAAATGAATGCAGCTTTAAATAACATTGCTTCTATTTCAAATGAAGTTGCCGCCGAAACATCACAAACAGCAACCTCAGCTGGTGACCAAGTAAACAAAATGAGTGTCGTTGCTAAAAAAGCGTCTGAAATGAAAATGACCGTACAAGAACTTGAAGTTCTCGTTTCTCATTTCAAAACAAACGTTTAAAGCGAAACTTTCATTTATACTTCTAGAAGCTCCAAGCTATTAAAAAGAGAGATTTACAGTCTCTCTTTTTTCAATTTAAAATATCTCTTTCTATCTCTCATTCCGTCTGCTATAATTCCTAAAGGAAAGAAGAAAGCTTTATTCCAGACGGAGTAAAGCTTTCTTTCAATTTTTTACATTTATTAATTCTAATACTATGATTTCACAAGGAGGATTTTTATCATATGAATTTTATTAGCATTCGAAAAAAACTAATGTTCATGATGGGAACGATTTGCGCTTTATTTGGCATCGCCTTAGCTTTTATTTTATTTTTTGCTATTGATCAATCTCATAAAGCTGAAGCATTACAAAAAGAAATTTCCCCTCTGGCAACAGAATTGAAAGAGCGTGGGGACGCTTATCAAGTACAGCTCTCTGCTTTAAGAGGTTATTTATTACAACATGATCAAGTTGAATTAGACAAATTTAATGAGATGAGTAAACGTCTGGAGGATTCAAAAGATAAACTTCTTTCTAATCCAAATGTTTCTCAGTCCATGAAAAATACAATGGAATCCGGATCCACTTGGAGAAAATTTATTGAAGAAAAAGTTTTCACTCTTGCAAAAGAACAAAAGTGGGAAGAGGCTTTACAAGTAGCTTATGCAGAAAATGGTACTGTTTATAAAGTAATTGGTGACTTCACAAATTACAGTAACGAACAAGCCAAGTTACGTGATCAATCTATCAAAAAAATTGATCAATCTTCGCTACAAATTGAATATGTTGTCTTCTTATCACTTGTTATTTGTATTATCGTAGCTATCACTGTTGCATGGTGGTTCTCTGGTAAACTTGTTAAACCAATTCAACAAATTGATAGTAAGCTAAAAGAATTATCATCTCAAGAAGGTGACTTAACAGCCCGCCTACAAGTAAATAGTAATGATGAAATTGGTACGATCGCAACATCATTTAATAAAATGTTAGAAAACCTACAACATATTATCAATCGTGTTCAAAAAACATCTGTGGAAGTACAAAACGCTTCTGAAAATATGCTAGAAAAGACGAATATATCACGCGAGGCAACAATAAGAGTTCAAAGCTCGATGTCTAGCTTAAATGCAAGTATTCAATCGCAATCTGCAAGCATGGAAGAAAGCTCAACTGCAATGGACGATATGACAGTAAGCGTTCAGCGTATTGCTGAATCCGCTTCATCTGTAGCAGAACTAGCTGTAACTACTTATGAGCATGCGAATGATGGAAATACCGTTATCCAAAAATCTATTACACAAATGACAACGATTCACGACGCTGTAAATGCTACGTCAGAAGTGGTCGAACGTCTAATTACTCATACAAAATATATTGATACAGCTGTACAATCTATTTCTAATATCGCAGAACAAACAAACTTACTTGCTTTAAACGCTTCTATCGAAGCAGCTCGTGCTGGCGAACAAGGAAAAGGGTTCGCTGTCGTAGCTGACGAAGTTCGAAAACTTGCTGAGCAATCTAAAACAGCGGCAACAGATATTAATCAATTACTTCATCAAATTCAAAATGATACAGAAATAGCTAATTCTATGATGTCTCAAGGTCGCTCTGAAGCATCAGAAGGTATTCATGTTATTCGTCAGGCAGGCTCTTCTTTCACAACAATCGTAGAACAAGTAAATCAAGCTTCTACACAAATGCAAGACATCTCAGCAACTGCTGAAGAGATGGCTGCAACTGCTGAAGAAATGAACGCTTCACTGAATAACATCGCTTCTATTTCGACTGAAGTATCTAGTGAAACAGCGGCAACAGCACAATCTGCTGAGAAAAAAGTCGTTACTATGAATGAGATGACACAAACTGCTAGACAAATGAAACAAACAGTTGAAGAATTAGATCAACTCGTGTCTCACTTTAAAACTGAATAGACATTCCAAAAATATTCCTCTTCCAAGAGGGATATTTTTTTGAGCTTATTTCCTGCACGTTATACATATATCCGTTATAATGAGAATCGATATCATTAATTATGTAGGGGGTGCTACACATGTCACAACAAGCATTTGAAGAAAAGTTATATGCAAACTTAGAAGCTGTTATTGACCCTGAACTAGGTGTTGATATTATCAATCTTGGATTAGTTTATGACGTTACGGCAGATGAAAATAATAATGCTGTCATTACAATGACGATGACCTCTATCGGTTGTCCAATGGCTGGGCAAATTGTATCAGACGTTAAAAAAGTATTATCAACGAACGTACCTGAAGTCAATGAAATAGAAGTCAATGTCGTTTGGAATCCGCCCTGGTCTAAAGAACGCATGTCACGTATGGCGAAAATTGCATTAGGTATTCGCGACTAAATAAAGTGAAACTTTAATCAGTGGGGGTCTTACTGCCCATTAAAGCGGGATAAAAAAAGACCTGACATCCTAGTCAGGTCTTTTTCTCTTATTATTTTACGCCTACTGCATCATAAGCTTTTGTAACAGCTTGTACAGCTTTAGAGTTTTTACCATATAAATCTTCAGCTGACTGCAGAGCAGCTTGACGCATCATCTTAAAGTCAGAGTTTGCAGTTAAATATTTCGTAAGAGCACGGTAGTAAATTTTTTCTGTCGCTTCACGGCCTACTCCAGTTACTTTCACGCCGTAATGCTCTCCACCGTCAGATACTAAATATGCAGCTTTATTGTTAATACTACTGTTAATATGAACACCGCCATTATCAGCTGTTCCAGTGTAGCGTTTATTGTAATGATCTGGGTAACCTTCACCTGGTTTTAATGGATTTGGAATAGATGCTGGATCTTTCAGAGAACGAAGTGCATCACCAGGTTTTCCAGGTGTATAAATGTCAGCACCTAAATCCCAGCTCTTCTTCTCAACCATGACACCCATAATATCAGATAACGATTCATTTAACGCACCTGACTCATCTTTATAAACAAGATTTGCTGTATGTTCAGTTACAGCATGCGTTAATTCGTGACCGATAACATCTAGTCCAGCAGATAATGGAATGAATGTTTTACCATCGCCATCACCATACATCATTTGCACACCGTTCCAAGCTGCGTTATTCCAGCTTTCTCCAACGTGAACAGTAGAAATAAGCTTCGCGCCTTGATCATCGAAAGAGTTACGATTAAACGTCTTTTTGTAGTAATCATATACTTTTCCTGCATTTACATGCGCATCAACTGCCGCTTTATCTTCGAAGAACTTAGATTTACTCTTCACTTCTTCTCCTGTATATCCAAGAATTTGCGAGAATAAATTAAACCAGTTTTCGTCCATATTCTCCGCATCAAATGTATGGATACCTTGTCCTCGTTTACCGTCAAATAAGTTAAATTCTCCTGTTTTCGTATCTTGAGCAATTTCAAATGATTGTCTACCACCTAATACTCCGTAGCCAAATCCTGTAATGTTGTCTACAGCATTATATTTCTCAATCACATTTCCATTCGTTGCATCAACAAAATAATGCCAATATCCTGGAGCTGGTTTTGAAATCGATGCTTTCACTAAGTATGCAAGATAGTAGTTTCCATCTTTTTCATACACAAATAGATCTTTTTTCACACCATCATAATTCTTTACTTTACCAATTTCTTTCTCAATATCTGCCTTTGCAATCGTTTCTGCTTGCTCTGCGCTAATATTTGCAAACGCAGGAATATTTTTATCATCTAAATTCGGAATAACTTGTCCGAAGAATGCTTTTACATTATTTTCTTTATCAAGTGTAACAGTTTGATCTGAACCATACACAGGAATGTTATTATGCTTCTCAACTAACTTCACGTGTGTTGTGCCAGATTCAGCGTCTTTTTCTTCTCCAACGACATTAAAGTGTTTATCAATATTCCCTGCTAATTTAAACATATCTTTCTTACTCTCTAAATATTGAAAGACCGTTTCTTTTTTATCTAGTCCTTCCGGTGCTTTCCATTCTTCACCTATGTATGCAGGTGTTTTAAACTCTTGATGATATTGAATTTTTTGTTCTTCCGCTTTCGTTGTCGTTGCTCCAAATGTTCCAAATCCCCCGGCTATAACAGTTAACGCTAATGCTGATGAAATGACTTGCTTTTTCACTATAACATTCCCCATTCCCATAAAGATTTTTGACACTTTTATACAATTCTTGTTTTTCAAGCCGATACCTTTATCAAAAATTTGAGAAAGTTTTTTCTGACAATTTCACTCAAAAAAGAAGACATCCTATCGGATGTCCTCTTTTCCATAAACGCTCTATTATTTTTTCAACTCAATTGCTAAATAGTGTGATTGCTCTTTCGCTTCAATATGAATATCTTCTTCTATCGCCTCTGCTGCATCACGCATAACAAGCGTTTCATCATTTATTACACTACTTCCTTCAATTTGAACAAGATACAATTGACGGCCTTCTCGCACAGGGAAATGAATTTCTTTTCCGGCATCTAACGATAAAGAATATAAATTTGCATCTTGGTGAATTTGAATTGGTGCCTCTCCTTCTACTGGAGATACCATATGGAACCATTCGTTTTCACGCTTGCTCCAATCAAATGTGAACTCACCATAGTTTGGTTTATGATCCGCACGATCTGGTAAAATCCAAATTTGTAATAAACGTAGTGTTTCATTTCCTAAATTATGCTCGCTATGAAATACACCTGTGCCAGCACTCATATATTGAACATGTCCTCGCTCAATTGTTCCGCGGTTCCCCATGCTATCCTCATGTGTTAAAGCACCATCTACAACGTACGAAATGATTTCCATATCACGGTGCGGATGCATATCAAAACCAGTTTGTGCCGCTACTAGGTCATCATTAATTACACGCAATGCTCCGAAGTTCATGTTATTCGGGTTATAGTAATTCGCAAATGAAAAATGAAAATGTGTATTTAGCCAACCGTGATTTGCTCTTCCCATATTTTTATGATCAACTTTTCTAAACATATCCTTCACCTCATATTATCTCGAATTCAAGATTTATTATAAAAATTTTTCTCACTGTAATTTTTTTAGTAATTGTAATAATTGATGTTGTTCTTCTACATTTAAATTTTGAAACTGCTCCGCTTGGAACGTTTCTTGAGGCGGGACGATTTCTTCATATAAACCTTTTCCCTTTTCTGTTAACGAAATATATTTTGTAGTACCTTCTTGCTCACGACGAATCCACTCTAGCTGCTCCATTTTATTTAAAAGCTGCGTGATATTTCCCTTCGTAACAAATAGTTTATTTCCAAGCTCTTGCTGCGTTAGACGATTATGCCCTCCAACTTGTGCTAGTACATCAAACTGAGCGGCAGACACATTCCATTCTTTCAAATGCTGATTCGTCTCACGAATACTTTTGTTATAAAAACGTGATAAACGAAACCATAATAGTAATCCGAGTCTATCTTCTGTTTTCATTCTATCACCTCGCTCGTTTCATACCATTAGTTTAGAACTAAACTTTATAAAAGTCAACCACTTACTTTTAGTAAACGCCAAAGAAAGCACAGTGCCATTTCTCCACTATGCTTTACATTAACTTTCTGTTTTTATATTCATCTAACTTCCTCTCTGCGAAATTCCTCGCATCTTTCTCAATCCATCTATCTTCGTACAATTCACTTCCAACATACAATACTTCGCTCTTATGCTGCATCGCATGGCGAAATTCATGCAGTAGTGTTTTGAGTACTTGCTCATACTCTTCCCATATGCAAACGAAAATTAATTGCTTTTCTTTATGATAAAAACCACCTACTGGGAATAAAAATTCCTCTTCTTCTTCTCCTAATGATAGAAGCACATGATTCGCATCACACGTATCACAAAAAATAACTGGCGTTTTACATACTTCAATAAGTGAAAACACATCGTCTCTAAGCCTTTTGACATCCCAAGGAAGCTCCGAATCCAACACATACCAATTCTCCACCTGTTGATATACATTTTGAAACTGGAGTTCCATTTTTCTATAATCCCCTTTCCAAACTCTTTTCCTATATGTATGCCACAATCTGTAAAATATTAAACATACTCTTCCCCTTTCGAAAAAATGACAATAAAAAAAGAATCTATGTCAGCATAGATTCCTTTTACGTAATTACTTTTTTTTCATCACTTTTTTTAATACAAAGTAACCAATCGCACAAACAATAGCAGCAAGTGCAAAGTATTTCACATATGGCCCAGCTACTTTATTAATACTTTCCCACTCTGTTCCTAATTTAAAACCTAAATATACAAATACAATTGACCATGGAATAACAGCTAATGTAGTTAGCGTAATAAACTTAGCATGTGACATTTTTGCAATACCCGCTGGTATCGAAATAGCATGACGCACAACAGGAATAAAACGCGCTGTAAAAATAACACCAGTTCCGTAACGATTAAACCACGCTTCAGCATAATCAATATGTTTCTTCTGAATTAAAATATATTTTCCATATCGCTCAAGAACAGGCCTTCCTCCGTATCGACCGATCCAATAAATAAATAGTTGTGCGATTACACCACCAATTGTACCGAACGCGACAGCGCCCCAAAATGTAATGCTTCCTGTTGATACTAAATAACCTGCATAAGATAATACGATTTCACTTGGAATAACCTCTAGCATTAATCCAAGCATAATTCCCCAATAACCAAGTCCTTCTAGAAAAACTAAAACGGAATGAATCAACTCTCCTAACATCATGTACCTCTCTTTACTGTTTTCATTGCAAAAAATAAAAGTACAAGTAGGAAATATCTTGTACTTTTATTTTTTTAATTTAGTTAGCCTTCGTATCCCACTTAAAGATTTTATTTAAAAATTTATATACATTCTTTGACTCTTTCGTCAGAAGTGGACCTAAGATCGATAGTATAAGCACGTATAGTGCTGAGAATGGTTTCAAGACTGACATTAAACCACCCGCGATACCGATATTGGCCATAATGATGGAGAACTCTCCTCTTGAAACGATTGTTAATCCAATATTTGTTGAAGCTTTATGAGATAATCCAGCTTGTCGCCCTGCAATCATCCCTGCAACAAAGTTTCCGATGATTGTAAGAAGGACAGCACCTAACGTTAACCATATCGCTCCGCCCAATGAAAACGGATCAATACTTAATCCGAAACTGAAGAAGAAAATAGCTCCGAAAAAGTCTCTAAATGGAACAACAAGATGTTCAATTCTGTCACTATGCTCTGTCTCAGAGAAAACTAATCCTAAAAGAAGTGCTCCAATTGCTTCGGCAACGTGAATTGTTTCCGAGAAACCTGCAATAAAGAATAACGAAGCAAATACTACAATAATGAAAATTTCATCTGAACTAATATTGAGCAATTTATTTAATAAAGGCGTCGCCTTCCTAGCTACAATAAAGAATAGAAGCATGTATCCTAAAGCAATTCCAATTGAAGTAAGAGCACCTAGGAAGGAAGCATGATCTCCTAGAACTAAACCAGATACAACTGATAAATATACAGCAAGGAATATATCTTCGAACATAATAATCCCTAAAATTAATTCGGTTTCATTATTACCAGTTCTTCTTAAATCCACTAACACTTTAGCAACAATAGCACTAGAAGAAATCGTAATAATACCCGCAATAATTAAGATTTCTAGTAAAGGGAATCCCATTATAAATCCGTATAATAACCCAAGTGAAAAGTTAATTAAAATATAAATCGTCCCGCCAATCGCAATAGAACGTCCAGATTTAATTAGTTTTTTCATCGAAAATTCTAATCCTAGATAGAACAGAAGGAACAGAACCCCAATCCGTCCAAGGAAGGAAATGACACTTGCACTTTCAATAAACTTGAAATCGATAACACCTATTGTCGGCGCATGTGGTCCCACTAACATCCCAAGAACAATCAGAAACGGAATTACTGAGAATTTAAACTTTCCAGCAATTACTGCCGCAATTGCAACTAATACTAACGCTGTACCAACTTCAAAAATTAACGTATCCATCTAGTCAGTCCCCCTATTCGAAAGTAACTCATTAATAATTTTTTTAATTTCTTCTCTCTCACCAGAAACTACAAGCATATCGCCTTCTTCAATTGCTGTTTCTGGCCCTGGATTAAATAGCTTTTTCATATTCTTTTTCATAACTGCAATGATCGTTACGCTATATGTTTTTCTTATTTCCAGATCACCAATTGTTTTCCCGATTGCTGGAGCTGCATTCTCCACTTTGAACCACTCAATCGCTAAACCTTCAAAGACCATCTCAACATTTTCTAATGCTCTAGGCTTATATACCATTCCGCCTAATATTGCTGCAATTTGTCTTGCCTCTGAGTCACGTAATGAAATACTTGAGATACTTTCTTCATGGTCTGAATCAAAATGATACATTTCTCTACGCCCGTCATCATGAATGACAATCACCATCTTTTCGTTACCTTTCGTAACGATTTGAAACTTATAACCAATACCTGGAAGTTCACTTTCTCTAATATTCATATTTAGCTCCTCCACAACATTTTTTATTTAAATTTTCTGTTTTTCTGTCTTTTATTCATCCAATCAACTTTAGAAATTCTAACCATTCAGGATACATGTGATTTGGAAATCTTTTATTGTAATAATAAGTGGCTCCTAAAAAGATACTTACAGATGTAATGATAAAAAATATATTACTTCTCATTTTTAAACTTTTAAGGCTTACTTTCAATAAAGTTTCTTCTTTCAAATTATCCCCTCTTTCTTGCTTTACATTTAGTTTTTTAAAATGTAAATAATTCTAAAAATATTACGATGTAACATAATCATAACACATAATACGTTTAAGTAACATAATTTTTTAGAAAAATTGATTCTCGTATATTTTTTGCATATAATTTTCTTATTACGAAAAAAAGGAAGTGTATTATATGGTTGATATCTTTAGCAGATTCCTTGAGGTAACGAATAATATTTTATGGTCATATATTCTTATTGCAATGCTAATCGGCTTCGGTCTTTATTTCTCTTTTAAATTGAAATTTGTCCAAATTACTCATTTTGGTGAGATGGTCGGTTTAATTAGTAAAGGATTTAATCGAAAAGAAAAAAAGAAAGATAGCATCTCCCCATTCCAAGCATTTTGCTTAAGTGCAGCAGCACGTATCGGTATCGGGAATTTAGCCGGTGTAGCATTAGCCATTTCAATGGGTGGACCTGGCGCAATATTTTGGATGTGGTTTATCGCTATCCTTGGAGCAGCTACTAGTTTCGTAGAATGTACGCTCGCACAAATTTATAAAGTAAAAGATGGAAGCAGGTTCCGTGGTGGGCCAGCATATTACATGGAAAAAGGATTAAACAAACGCTGGATGGGTGTTTGGTTCTCACTTCTTATTACAGTTGCGTACGGATTAATTTTCAATTCTGTACAAGCAAATACAGTAACAATAGCGTTTGAAAATGCTTTTGGACTAGAGCGAACTCTCGTAGGAGCTCTATTAGCTTTATTAGTTGCAGTTATTATTTTTGGTGGTATTAAGAGCATTTCACGTATTACAGAAATAATTGTTCCTCCAATGGCAATCATTTATATTGGTGTCGCAATTTTCGTCGTTATTAACAACTTCAATATGTTACCAAGCATTTTTTCAGAAATATTTAACAGTGCATTCGGTTTAGACCAAGCTATCGCTGGTGGTATCGGTGCAGCAATTAAGTTCGGAATTCAGCGCGGTCTATTCGCGACAGAAGCAGGTATGGGTAGCTCTCCTAACGCAGCAGCAACATCAGATGTATCTCACCCTGTAAAACAAGGACTTGTTCAAGCACTAGGAGTGTTCGTAGACACATTCTTAGTATGTACATCAACAGCGTTTATCGTATTATGTTCTGGACTTTACAAAGGATCAAATTTAGAAGGGATTGAATTAACACAGCAAGCATTAAGTTCACAAATCGGACCGTGGGCAAGCACTTTCTTAGCGATTATTATTTTCCTATTCGCATTCAGTTCTTTACTAGGAAACTACTATTATGGTGAAACAAACATCGCATTCATTAAAGAAAGCAAAACATGGTTAATGATTTATCGCGTTGCAGTTGTCGGAATGGTATTTTTCGGATCGATCGCTGCCCTTAAAACAGTTTGGAGCTTAGCTGATTTATTCATGGGACTAATGGTATTCACAAACTTAATTGCCATCTCATTCCTAAGCAAATTCGCCTACGCAGCATTAGTAGACTATATTAAGCAAAAGAAACAAGGAAAAGATCCTGTTTTCGTTGCAAGTTCTATCCCTGGCTTACAGAATACAGAGTGCTGGGATGGACAGGATGTAGAAGAGAAGCAAAAGGCTGTTTAATAATTAAAAGCGGATGCGGCTCATTTAGAACAAGAGCTATATCAAACAAAATCCCTATTACTTCACCGTAATAGGGATTTTTATTTATAACAGTTCATAATTTGTTCAAATTAATTCCAGCAAAAGGGTTGATTTATACGAATTACTAGATTATAATAATTATAAATTAGTAATTGATATCACATAACAACTCAAAAGGAGATTGATCATAATGAACAAACAAGTAATCGAAGTATTAAACAAACAAGTAGCAGACTGGAGCGTTTTATTCACAAAATTACACAACTTCCATTGGTACGTAAAAGGACCTCAATTCTTCACATTACATGAGAAATTCGAAGAACTATACACAGAATCAGCTACTCACATCGACGAAATTGCAGAACGTATTTTAGCAATCGGTGGTAAACCAGTAGCGACTATGAGAGAATACCTAGAAATATCTACTATTCAAGAAGCAGCTTACGGAGAAACTGCAGAAGGAATGGTTGAAGCAATCATGAAAGACTACGAAATGATGCTAGTCGAACTGAAAAAAGGCATGGAAATCGCTCAAAACTCTGACGACGAAATGACATCTGACCTATTACTAGGCATCTACACAGAACTAGAAAAACACGCTTGGATGCTACGTGCGTTCTTGAATCAATAATAGATTTTAAAGCGGAAGCGGCTTGCTCAGAAACGCAGGGCATTGGAGCTCTCGACCTTGAAGCGCTTTTTGCTTCGAGCGAGAGAGCGAAATGACCGGAGATTCTAGCCGCTGGAGCTGGATATCATCACCTTTAAAGCGGAAGCGGCTCGTTCAGAGTCGCTTTTTTTCTATGGAGTGGTCGCACATGCTGGTACATGAAATTATATCAACGGTTTTTCAAATATATCGACGATAACTCACAATATATCAACGATTCGACACAGGATATCGACTTATCGACAAATCACGACGATATCAGCGCCCCTCTCCTTTACTTTTATCAATATATTACAATCCCTTTTATGTTAAAATACAGGTAAAACCTTTTAGTAAAATAGATCCAAAAGCTTTTCCATATTCATCATTTACTACTTAAATGGCGGGAGTGGTTCAGTTGAAAGACTACTTAATTAGAGCATTTTTTGCGTTAATAACAGTTGGGATTGTCTTACTTATAGCTAATATTTTCAATATACGTATCGAGGTAAAAGACTACGCTTTCCTCGTTGTTGTAGCAATTGGTGGCGGCTGGGGTGGCTGGTACCTGTATAAGAAACAAAATAATAAAAGTGATAAAGGCATTCCAAAGTAATATGGAATGCCTTCCTTGTTATTTCCGTCTATAGTAAATAATGAAGTTCAAACCACTAATCACAACAATCCCAATAAACATATCAAACGACACTGCATCTCCACTTAAATTATACTCATCAACGATAAACCCAGACATAAACAACGTTATCGCAGAAACGCCGATACATAATATCGAAATAAACCAAAGCGAAAATTCATTAATTAGCTCTTTCTTCTGTGTTGAAACAATTAGCATAACAAGAATAGACGCTGCTAATATACTTTTAAAAACAGGACGTAAATACACAAACTCCTCCATCTGTTTCTCCTTTTCCAAAAACATCATATCTCAACATTAATATATTTAACCAAATTAAAAACACATGCCTTTTCAAGATAAAATGACACGTGTTTCCGAAAATCTCTATAAAGTGAAACTTTAATCAGTGGGGGTTTTCTTCATCCCCCACTGATTATTAGTTGAACCAATCGGACTTTTATGGGCAGTTGATCCCCCACCTAACTTCTTTGCTTTCGCTGCATTTTGAGGTGGGGGGTCTTACTGCCCATTAAAGCGGGATAAATTTGTATTATGATAACTGTTTCCACTTCGTTCCTAAAACAGGACGCTCGTAATTTTGGATTTCATGAATTAGTTTATCTGCCGTCTCAGCTGAAACAATCAAATCTTTATTCGATGGGTTCATAAACCCTTCTTGTGCTGCGCGTTCAACCATTTGCAGGATTGGCCCGTAAAAATCTTTAATGTTTAATAAACCAACCGGCTTATTATGTATACCAATTTGTGACCAACATACAACTTCAAATAACTCTTCGAACGTTCCGTATCCGCCTGGCAGCGCAATAAAAGCATCCGCAAGCTCTGCCATTTTCGCTTTACGTTCGTGCATCGTTTCTACTTCAATTAATTCTGTTAACCCTGTATGTACAATTTCTCCTCGGAATAGACCGCGCGGCATAACACCTGTTACACGTCCGCCTAAACGAAGAACTTCATTTGCTACTTCTCCCATTAATCCGACGCATGAACCGCCGTATACGAGCTCATAGTCGTTCTCAACAAACATTTCCCCTAACGCTATTGCCTGCTCTTTAAATTCTGGTCTCTCCCCTAAGTTGGAACCTGCAAACACACAAATCTTTCTCATTCCTACACCCCGAAACTATATATTGTTATGATACAATAAACATTGTACAACATATTGAAGGGATGAGGAAGAAATGGATATCGTCACATTTCAAAGATGGGTGGAGGAATTTTACGAAAAACGAAGCTGGTCACAATATAATGCCTTTATTCGCTTAAATTTCTTAACTGAGGAAGTCGGGGAAGTTTCACGTGTTATTCGCGCCATTGAAATTGGTCGTGATCGCCCTGATGAAGAAGTGAAAACAGAAGAAGAGCTAAAACAGGAACTAAAAGAAGAACTTGGTGATGTACTATCTAATCTTATTATTCTTTCACAAAAATATGATTTAGATTTACAAGACATTATGGAGGCTCACGTCACAAAGCTTTCGAAAAGGTTCGAGACATCCAAATGAGAATATTATCAATTATGGTATAATATTCTTGTCACAATACTAAGGGGGATTTTATGTTATCTAAGAAATTGCACGACGCATTAAACGATCAAATGAACTTTGAATTTTACTCTGCCCATGCTTATATGGCGATGGCTGCTTACTGTACAGCTGAAAGCTATGATGGATTCGCTAACTTTTTCCTTGTACAAGCTGAAGAAGAGCGTTTCCACGCAATGAAGCTTTACAACTACATTAACGACCGTGGTGAGCGTGCTATTGTTACTGGATTTGATAATCCGAATAATGAATATGAATCTGTACTGAACGCTTTTGAAGTGGCACTTGAGCACGAACGTGAAGTAACGAAGCGTATTTACAACCTATCTGATATCGCTTGGGATGAGCGTGAGCACGCAACGATTACATTCTTAAAATGGTTCGTTGATGAGCAAGTAGAAGAAGAAGCTTCATTCGATAGTATCATCCAAAAATTAAAACGTATTACAAGCGATTCAAACGCATTATTTATGCTAGATGCTGAATTAGAGAAACGTACATTTACGCCTCCAGCTGAGTAGTATTCCAATCACCTTAATGAATGTATTAAGGTGATTTTTTTATTTCTTCTCTCAGCTGAATAACCTTTGCCAAATCCTTCTTATAAATCCCTGAAACCTTTTCAACAAAATCACTCTGAGTAAACATCCCATCGCCTTCTTCTACTATGCTTAAATATCCATGTATGAATTTCAAAAAGGTTCTAGCATCTTTACCAGTTAATTGATCAATGCCCTCCATAATCTCATCAAACTCCCTTAAACTATCCCGTTCTTTCAACTTAATCCTCCCTTACTTATCATACCAAAATAAAAAAGTCGTTCATCCCTCTAGGCAAGAGATAAACGACTTCTATACCGTTTTATTAAAGCATAACCCCAACGATAATCGCTGATAATATACTTACTAACGTTGCACCGTATACAAGTTTTAATCCGAATGAAGATACAACGTTTGCTTGTTTGCCATCGATACTCTTCGTTGCACCTGCGATAATTCCGATTGATGAGAAGTTCGCAAATGATACAAGGAAGATAGATAAAATACCTACTGTACGAGTTGATAAATCGCCAGCTACTTTTCCAAGATCAAGCATCGCAACGAATTCGTTCGTTACTAACTTCGTTGCCATAATTTGTCCTGCTTGTAGCATCTCTGATGTTGGAATACCCATTACGAATGCTAATGGTGAGAATACATATCCTAAAATGCTTTGGAATGTGATTCCGAAAATTGAATCGAATACACCGTTAATTGCTGTAATTAATGCTACGAAACCGATTAACATCGCCGCTACTGTTACAGCGATAGAGAAACCAAGCATAATATATTCGCCTAACATTTCAAAGAATGTTTGTTTTTTATCTTCTTGTAATTCTAAAATATCGTCTTCTTCTTTCACGTCATATGGATTAATAATATGAACGATAATGAATCCGCTAAATAAGTTTAATACAAGTGCTGTTACTACATATTTTGGATCAATCATTTTCATATAAGAACCGACGATTGACATCGATACTGTTGACATAGAAGATGCACAAAGTGTGTATAAACGATTTTTTGGTAATTTGCTTAGTTGATCTTTTACTGTAATGAATACTTCACCTTGACCAACGATTGCAGCTGCTACTGCATTATATGATTCTAGTTTTCCTAAGCCGTTAATTTTACTTAATAGGAAACCGACTGCACGAATGATAATCGGTAATACTTTAATGTGTTGTAAGATCCCAATTAGTACTGCTAAGAAAATAATTGGTAATAATACTGTTAAGAAGAATGGTGCTTGTCCATCATTTGCTAGACCACCAAATACGAAATTAACCCCTGCTTCCGCAAATTTTAAAATAGCGCCAAACCCATCTGCAATCCCTTTTACTAATACAAATCCGACCTTTGTATTTAGTAAGAAATACGCAAGTACCAATTGAATGACTAGCATAAGTGCAATTGGTTTATATTTAATTTTCTTACGATCTGAACTGATAAGGAACCCTAGTACAAATACTACAAGTAAACCGACTAGAAACATTACGATTTTCATATGTGAATCCTCCACTTCTCCCACGAATTATCGGTCGTACAACGTATAACGAATGACGTCTGACCATTGATGTTAAAAAAATTTAAAACCCCTAAATACTATTCAACTGTTATCTAAAATCAGTAAGCGTTTACATAAATTGCAATTTATAAAAGGTAGCTTCTTCTCCCCTACCATACTTGAAAGTCTGAAATTGATACCACCTACAAATCAAATTGTAAGCGTTATCTAATCGAAATGCAATATAAATTTTAAAAGATTTTTATATGTTAATATATTCCTAATCAATTGGTTTTTTCATGCAAATTTGCCATAAAAAATAGCCCTAGCTATAAGCTAGGACCATCTTTTTTATAACATAACACCAACGATAATCGCTGATAGAATACTTACTAATGTCGCACCGTATACAAGGCGTAGACCGAATGATGATACAACGTTTGATTGGTTTTCATCGATACCTTTCGTTGCACCTGCGATAATTCCGATTGATGAGAAGTTCGCAAATGATACAAGGAATACAGAAAGAATACCAACTGTACGAGCCGATAAGTCACCAGCTACTTTTCCAAGATCAAGCATCGCAACAAACTCGTTTGATACTAATTTTGTTGCCATAATTTGTCCCGCTGTTACCATCTCTGCTTGCGGGATACCCATTACGAATGCTAATGGTGAGAAAATATATCCTAAAATAGCTTGGAATGTAATACCGAACATGGAATCAAACAAGCTATTAATTGCTGTAATTAATGCTACGAAACCAAGTAACATTGCCGCTACTGTGATCGCGATTGTGAAACCAAGCATAATATATTCACTTAGCATTTCAAAGAATGACTGTTTTTTCTTATTTTCTAATTTCAGTGTATCTTCTTCTTCTGTAATATCGTACGGGTTAATAATATGAATAATAATGAAACCACTAAATAAATTTAATACAAGTGCTGTTACTACATATTTTGGTTCAATCATTTTCATATAAGAACCGACGATTGACATGGATACTGTCGACATGGAAGATGCACATAATGTATATAAACGATGTTTTGGGATTTTACTTAATTGATCTTTTACTGTAATAAATACTTCTGCTTGCCCAACAATAGCAGCTGCTACTGCGTTATATGATTCTAGTTTACCTAGACCATTTACTTTACTTAACAACGTACCAATAGCACGAATAAATATCGGTAAAATTTTAAAGTGTTGCAGAATTCCGATTAAAACGGCAAAGAATACGATCGGTAATAACGCTGTTAAGAAGAATGAAACCTCTCCTTTATTAACAAGACCGCCAAATACGAAAACGATTCCAGCTTCTGCATATCCAAGAAGCGCGCCAAATCCATCTGAAATTCCTTTTACTAAAATATAACCAACTTGCGTATTTAATAAGAAATAACTTAACACTAGCTGAATAACAAGCATGATTGCGATTGGTTTATACTTAATCTTCTTTCGATCGGCACTTATAAGAAAACCGAGTACGAATACAACGAGCAATCCTACAAGAAACATAACAAACTTCATTAATAAAATCCTCCATTTAACTCTTCATTAACGTTGAACGTCTGACCACTCAAAATAAGAAATAATCCGAACTTTCCATTTCTCCTCTAAAACCTTCAATCGGATAGGAAAGATCATAAAAACTCTTGTTTCAAAGGCATTTTCCATTCTAACATAAATCACAACTCATATCCGCACTTTTCTTAAAAAAATTACATTTTATTATAAAACACTCATGAATGTTCGTCTTTTACCTTTTTAAAAAACTTTAATCGAACCTCACAAATAGCAGGATAAAACAAAAAAATGAGCATCAAGTTTTACTTGATGCTCACCTCATTATACTGCTTTTTCTTTATCAGCTACTGCTGGCTTATCCCAGCACTCTGTATCGTTCAAACCTGGAATAGACTCCGCATAGAAGACTGGATCTTTTCCTTGTTTCTTTTGCTTAATGTAATCTGTTAGTGCCGCAAAAGCATACTTAGAAAGGAATACGATCGCAACTAAGTTAATAATAGCCATAATCCCCATGAATAAATCTGCTAAATCCCAAACGATTTGAATTGTTGCTACAGATCCTAACATAACCATACCAAGTACAGCAATTCGATAAGCATTTAGTAACACTTTACTTCCATTTAAAAACTCAATATTTGTTTCACCGTAGTAGTAGTTACCTACTAATGAACTAAATGCAAACAAGAAGATTGCAACTGCTACAAATATAGATGCCCATGGTCCGATATGTTGGCTTAATGCTTGCTGCGTTAATTGAATACCATTTAGATCAGCTGCATTATGCACATCTGATAAAAGAATGATAAATGCTGTACAACTACAAATTAATAATGTATCTGTAAATACCCCTAGAGTTTGAATGAAACCTTGTTTAACTGGGTGCGTTACGTTTGCAGTCGCAGCTGCGTTCGGCGCACTACCCATACCTGCTTCATTTGAGAATAATCCACGTTTTACCCCTAGTAAAATCGCAGCCCCTAATCCTCCGCCTACTACTTCTTTAATTCCGAAAGCATGTAAGAAAATTTCTTTAAATACATATGGAATTGCCGTAATGTTTGTTAAAACAACGAATAATGCCACTGCTACATATATAATTGCCATTACTGGAACAATCATTTCAACTGCACGTGCAATACGTTTTACTCCGCCGAAGATGATGATTGCCAGTAAACCAGCCATAAACAGACCTACAAACTTACCATCTGTGTTAAATGCTCCATCAAAAGCTGCCGCTACTGTGTTTGACTGCACGGCGTTGAAAATTAATCCGAAACTAACTGTTATTAGAACAGAGAAGACAACCCCTAGCCAGCGTTTCTTTAAACCCTTTTCCATATAATACGCTGGGCCACCGCGGAATGCATTCCCATCTTTTACTTTATAAATTTGCGCTAATGTGCTCTCTACAAATGCAGAAGCACCCCCAATTACCGCGATTAACCACATCCAAAATACTGCTCCTGGTCCACCTGCTGAGATTGCGATAGCTACACCAGCTAAGTTACCAGTACCTACACGAGAAGCTGTACTCATACAAAAAGCCTGGAACGATGATACACCGCTCTTCTCTTTTTGTGCTTTCCTCGTTTTCGAACTTGCCCCGTCCCCAAGCAATCGAATCATTTCACCGAAGTAACGAATTTGGACAAATTTCACACGAAACGAAAAGTACAGTCCTAACCCAATTAACATTGCAATAATGACATATGACCAAAGGACATTATTTATATCCCCAATTACATTAGTTAAAAAATCCATAATCGCATTGCCCCCTCTTCCTAACAATAAGAAAATTATATTCTAAAAACTTTTAGTAATCAAGAACTTTATGTTAGGTTTTATAACATGAGTACGTTAAATCACTTAACATGTATGTTTCCCACGTGAAAATATAACCAGTACGTGCATGTATCCAACACTCAATCAATCATCCCATTCGACCAGTCCTACTTTTAAGACAGTGCACTCTCTACAAATAACGAGAATAATGAACAAACAAAGTTATATTAATAATTCCCTCTCACCCTTTTCATCATTTACTACAATAAAAAAAGACGAGCATCAAATTTATCTCGACGCTCGCCTTTTCATTACACCGCTTTTTCTTTATCCGTTACAGCCGGCTTATCCCAACACTCTGTATTCGTTAAACCAGGAATAGAATCTGCACTGAAGACTGGATCTTTCCCTTGTTTCTTTTGCCTTACATAGTCTGCCAATGCAGCGTATGCAAATCGCCCAAGAAGCGTAATCGCAATTAAGTTTGTGATTACCATTAGACCCATAAATAAATCTGCCATATTCCATACGACTTTAAGCGTCGCAACAGAACCGAATAATACCATTCCCACTACCGCAATACGGTAAATCATTAACCAAGTTTTACTTTGTTTAATGAATTCAATATTCGTTTCACCATAATAGTAGTTTCCTAGAAGTGAACTGAAAGCGAATAAGAAAATAATAATCGCTAAGAAGCTACTTGCCCATGGGCCAATTTGTGAACTTAATGCATTTTGCGTTAATTCAATACCTTCTAAATTTGTTGCCTTATATGCACCAGAACACAGTACGATAAATGCTGTTGATGTACATACTAAGAATGTATCCACTAACACTCCAATTGTTTGAATGAAACCCTGTTTTGCTGGATGCGTTACATCAGCTGTTGCTGCCGCGTTCGGCGCACTACCCATACCTGCCTCATTCGCAAATAAGCCACGCTGAATACCAAACTTCATTGCAGCACCGATACCGCCACCTACAGCTGAATCTAAACCAAATGCACCTTTAAAAATTTCAGTAAACACATCTGGTATTAAATAGAAGTTTTTAATGACAACAAAAATAGCTACCGCAATATAAATAAGCGCCATTGGCGGAACAATCATTTCCGACATACGTGCGATACTTTTTACACCGCCAAAAATAATAACCGCAACTAATGCAGCTAATGCAATTCCAACAATATAACGCTCTAAACCAAATGCATTTTCAAACGCTAATGTCACTGTATTCGCTTGTACGGAGTTAAAAATTAAACCATAACTAATTGTAATAAGGATAGAGAACCAAATTCCCATCCAACGTTTATTTAAACCTTTTTCCATATAATAAGCAGGACCACCACGGAAGCCACTGCCATCTTTTATTTTATAAATTTGCGCAAGAGTACTTTCTACGAAACTTGAAGACGCTCCGATAATTGCAATAACCCACATCCAAAATACCGCGCCAGGTCCACCCATTGAAATAGCTAATGCTACACCAGCTAAATTCCCGATTCCAATACGAGCTGCTGAACTCATACAGAACGCTTGGAAAGAAGATACACTACCTTTTTTACGCGTCTTTCCAGTTAATCCATCACTCATTAGTCGAACCATTTCCCCTAAATGAGTAATTTGTACGAATTTCAATTTAATAGAAAAATAAAGACCTAAACCAATTAACATTGCAATAAGAATATATGACCAAAGAATTGTATTCGTTGATGAAACAAATTGCTCTAAAATATTCATACAATTAACCCCCTCCTTTTCTCCATAAAACGAATTATATTTAAAAAACATTTAAAAATCAACATTTTTCGACAATTTGCAATTTCCAAATATTAGCCAGACACGAAGTAACAATATCTTTATGACTCTCCTCCCTCTAACTGTGCATACTAAAATAAAAAGTAAATCTACAAACTATCCCATTGACAAAAACACCGACCTGTAACTATAATGATTACATCAGGTTGTAACAAACCTAATTACAACAAATTCATTTACTTTCAGATATACACTTTAACAAAACACTTTGGAGGGATTTATTATGAAAATCGGAATCATCGGAGCAACTGGTAAAGCAGGAAGTCGTATTTTAAAAGAAGCATTAGATCGTGGACATGAAGTAACTGCAATCGTAAGAAACGCTGCAAAAATTACAGAAGAAAACGTAAAAGTTTTAGAGAAAGATGTATTCTCTCTTACATCTAATGACCTACAGGCATTTGACGTAGTTGTAAATGCTTTCGGCGCTCCAGCAGGCGAAGAACACCTTCACGTAGATGCAGGAAATGTACTAATTGAAGCGATGAAAGGTGCACCAAACACAAAATTACTTGTAGTTGGTGGTGCTGGAAGCTTATTTGTAGACGAAGAGAAAACAACACGTGTATTTGATACGCCAGGTTTCCCAAATGAATACCTTGCAACAGCTCAAAACCAAGGGAAAAACTTAGAAATCTTACAACAAACAAACGATATCACTTGGACATTCATCAGCCCTTCTGCACTATTCGCATTAGGAAAACGCACAGGTTCTTATACAGCTGGTAAAGACAACCTTCTTGTTAACTCAAAAGGTGATAGCTACGTAAGTTACGAAGACTTCGCAGTCGCTGCACTTGATGAAATTGAAACTCCAAAACACGTAAACGAACGCTTCACAGTCGTTTCTGAAGCTGAATAATAGAAAAAAGCTCGTAAAACATTATGTTTTACGAGCTTTTTCTATTATTGCACTTGCTCTAAACCATTTGGAGTAATCTTAAAGGAAATTTCTTTAAACTTTTTCTTATCTCCTTTTCCAACTAACTCACTATTTTTGTACCAAATTAAACGACCTGATTCGGCATGATACACTTTCACTACATCTCCATACTGGAATGAAGTGCCGTTTACTTGCTCAGCAAAATTCTTTGAAGTTTCTTGCCCTTCTGCTGTTACATGCTTTTTCACTTCTCCATTTTGATCATATAGTGTAATTCCCATATATAATTCATTTTTAAAGTAGCTATGAATTTGTTCATTTGTATACGTTACATGTAATTTCTGCCCTTCATGATTGAACGTTACAATAGAACGAATTACGTCACTAAGCCCTTTGTATACAAGACTATCTCCATACGTTACTTCCAATGCTACTTCTGTTACTTTTTTGTTGCCAAAACGATCTTTCGTTTCTACTTTCACTGTTTGCTGACCAATTTTTGTCGTATCTGGTTTCCCCACAAAACCAACGACTTCCCCATCTTTTACTTCAACAAAGTTCTTTGCGTCTAGCGTTTCGCTATCTGTTCCAATTACTACTTTTTGCGGTACTGCTTTGACTTCTTGTTGAGCTGCCATTTTTTCAAAGCCCTGTTCCGTAACCTTAAAGAATACTTCATGAACCCCATACTGCGCATCCACGAATTCATTCTTTTTGTACACTTTAAGTCTATCAAACTCTCTTTGATACACTTTGACTATATCGCCATATTCGAACGACATGCCATTGAATTGTTCTGCGAATACTTTCGTATTCTCAGATGCTTTTATAGATACATCTTTCTTCATTTTTCCACTTTCTTCATATATAGTCATTCCCATATATTTTTCATCTGCAAATGAAGTATGCATTGGGCCTTCTGAATTTGTTGTACTAAATTTCTTTTCTTCATGGTTTAATGTCACAATCGATTTAATATTTGTTCCACCATGCCATGTACCGAAGAACATAATGCTATCACCGTAAATTACTTCTAACGGTACTTCTGTCACTTGCTTATTTCCGAAACGATCCTTCGTTTCTACTTTTACTTTTTGCTCACCGATTGTTGTTGTATTTGGTTTCCCTACAAATCCAATTACTTCTCCATCTTTTACTTCAACAAAGTTTTTTGCGTCTAACTTTTCAACGCCTGTTCCTACTACTACTTGCTGTGGTTTTGCTGTTACTTCTTGCAACATATCCATTCTCTCAAAGCCTTTTTCTGTCACTTTGAAGAATAGTTCTTTTGCCCCTTTTTTCTCACCTTGACCAGTAAGGGTATTATTTTGATACCATTTCAAACGATCCGGTTCTGCGTGGAATACTGTCACAACATCTCCATACTCAAACTGCACTCCATTCACTTGTTCTGCAAAGTCCTTTGAAGTTTCTTGTCCTTCTGCTGTTACACGCTTTTTCTCCGTTCCATTTTGATCGTATAAAGTGATTCCCATATATTGTTCTTTATCAAAGTATTTATGAATTTGTTTATTCATATCAGTTGCATGTAATTTCTTCTCATCATGCTTTAATGTTATAACTGAAGCAATTTCATTGTTATACCCTACATATGCAATGCTATTTCCATAAATTACTTCAAGTGACACTTCTGTTATTTTCTTATTTCCAAAAGCATCCTTCGTCTCTACTTTTACTTTTTGTTCTCCAATTTTTGATGTATTTGGTTTTTCTGCAAAACCAACCACTTCTCCATCTTTTACTTGTACGAATTCTTTCGGATCCAGTTTGTCTACATCCACTCCGACTACTACCTTTTGCGGTACTGCTGTCACTTCTTGTAAACTATCTTTTAATTCGAAGCCTTGCTGAGTAATTTGGAATAATTTCTCTTTTTTATTTTTAACTTTCCCTTGATCTACAAGTGCGTTATTTTTGTACCACTTCAAACGGCCTGGTTCTGCGTGGAATACTTTTACTACATCACCATATTCAAAATCCAATTCATTTAGTTCCATCGCAAATCTTTTTCCCGTTTCTTGTCCTTCTGCTGATACACGTTTCTTTTCAATCCCATTTCGATCATATAGCGTTAAACCCATATATTCTTCTTTTTCAAAACGATAATGTATTTCATTATTAGTAAAGTTTACATTTAATTTCTTCTCATTGTGGTGAAGTGTCACTGTCGACATTACATCATCTGAAAGTCCTTGAAAAACTATACTGTCATCATAAACTCCGTTAACTTGGACAGGAATTGAATTTTTATTTCCTTTCTCATCCTCAATTTCTACTAACACTTCCTGTTTCCCATTCTCTAATTTAGGCCATACCATCTTTCCTGTTACTTTTACATTTTCACCTAAATTTTGAACAAGTTTACTTGCTTCATTCTCGTCAGAATCTGTACCAACTAAAAGGTTTTGCACCTCATTAGCAGGTTCACCATATGGAACCTTATACGGTTCAACTTGCTTCTCACGAATATCATTACTATCTGTAGCTTTCCAGATTTCTTTTTCTAATTTAGGTAAATTTAATTTTTCTATTTTCTCTCTAATATCATCATTTGGTGTTAATCCCCACTCTTCAAAGAAAGGAATTAAATTTTGACCTGCCACTTTTGATGTCATATAAATAAATAGCTGCTTTTTCTCTTCATCAGACGCAGGCATTTCACTCTGAGGTAACAAACGATAAGCTTGATGTAACCTAGGATAAAAATGTTCTCCATACACTACATTTAATTGCCAAAACATTGTAAGAGGATTAATGTCATCAATGAATCTTTCTGCTTTAGGTTTCTCTAAATACTCAAATGAGTTTTTATAGTGCTCATCCATTTCTAATTGATTCCCTAACGCCTTTTGAACAGCTAATGAGTAAATATTTACTGTGACTTCCCTTACTTTAGACCACTTCCAAGGTTCTTGCTGATGTAAATGTCCAACTTCATGCCATGGTCCCCATCCATCCTTTTCAAGCACCTCTATATCTAAAACTCTATTCATTGCCGTCGGGATATATCCTGTATGATAATTTTTCGCAAACATAAAGTCATCTTCAGCAGGCTTCCGTTTCTCAACAAACTGAGCATAATGAATTGGAGATTTCGCAACCCCAACACCGTCCTCAGATAATCCTGCTACTGCATTTTCTATTCGAATAATCTTATCATGCAATTTCATTAACTCTATCGGGTTTGTGTTTTTCATAAACTTTTGTATAGAGCTCGGACTAGCAGTAATTAAACTTCTCTCACCTTTTAATTCCACTGCATAAGGATCCTTATATTTTTTTAACATTTCATCCCAATCTTTTTTCGTATGCTTACCTAAAATAAATAAAGGGAAGTGACTACCACCATTCGTAACTGAAGCCGTTACTTCTCCTTCGTTATTCATATTATAAAAATATAAAATACCGCCTCTTGGAGATGAAATAACATTTTTCCCTGGTTTTAAATCAAACTTTTCTGGGTCCTTTTCATCATAAGATCTCGTTCCTATGAAAGCCTGAATAGTCTGCGTTCCTTTTATGTCAATTGTAATCTCTTCATTTGGTGCCGCATAAATTCCAGTCGGCTCATTAGCGGAAAGTTTCCAAGTAACTCTTAAACGATTATTTTCTTCTTCCACGCTACCTTTCCCCGGCAACTGAAATACTCTCTGCTCAAACTTATTCTCTTTTACCTCTTCTAATTTTCCACCTTTATTTTCTTCCAAAGGTGCTGCATATCCTTTCGATGCTTCGAAAGCTACTGGCGATAATAATGTAGATATACAAATTCCAGCTACTAATACCCTACTCTTCTTTTTCTTCGACATAATCTGTGTCCCCTATTCCTTTATTTAGAGAAACTATCCTATATATATTCATTTAACAAAACATCCTATTATTTTTATAAAAACATTTAGTGAATAGACTAACACCTCGCGCACCTGTATCAATTACTACCGCATCCCTCTCCATGTATTCGCTTTCTTACATTATAAAATTTTTTATGTAACGTATCCTCCCCACTTCCCTCTACTTGTGATGAGTTCTCTCTACATAAAAAAGAGAATAGTAAAAGATATATTTTCAGTATTGTCATCTATACATCTAAAGTTATGAATAATAATATAAACTTACATTTTCTTCATATATGACCATCTATAGGTAGTTTTTCCAACTGAATTTTACACGCTTTCTACACTGTTTGATAGCCTTTCCAATCAGAATAATGTTACAATTTCGTGAATACAATCTATTAATTGTAACGTTTGAATTTTAATATATTTATATTATTTCTAAATAGAGTTTGAACTGTATAAACAGTAATTTTATCCCGCATTAAATTTCCCTAATATAATTTTATCATTCATATAAAAAGCATTGGCACACGGCCAATGCTTTTTTATTATCTCTTTTGATTCGGTTTATGCGGTTCATTTGGAGTATGTGGTTTATTATTATCATGACCATTTGCAGTTTTCCAACTTACCGATAACTCCGGACTTGTTTTTTCTTCACTTCGCTCAAGTAATACAACTGCATTTTGAATTGTTGGTGTACCCTTATGCGCGATACCTTGTAGCTTCGTTAATTCCCCTATTACTTTAAAGCTAAATCCACCAGCTGGTGTTTGTTTTGGAATTAAGATGCGGAATTTTTCTCCTACATTAAATTCAGTTTTCGCTTCGCCCTTTTCATTTACAAACTTCGCGCCCGCTGGTGCACCTGTTGCTTGCACTTTATACGTTCCACTTTTCGCGTTTGTTTCTACTGTATATAAACCTGTTTCAAAGAAATCATTTTTCAATACTGCTTGTTGTTCTTCTGCTGGTACGACGCTCATCGTAATTTCTTGTAATTCTTCACTCGCATTTGCTTTTGCAACGATATCTTTCGTTACCTTTTCTACATTTTTATTTCGGAAATCCAAATCATTAATATCGATTTGTTTTAACGCATTCCATACCGCAAGCTGCGTTGCATAATGTGCTTCTCTCCAATCAGAAACACCTAATTCTTGTGGACTCTTTTGTGGATATCCATTCAATAGTACACGGTACACATTAACATCCACTTTCCCCATTTCTGGTAAATCTTGACCACTCGGAGATTTCAAATCTACATTTAAGCAAAAGGCAATTTTACCATCTGCTGTTTTTATAAGCTCTGTTCGAATTGGTTTCTTCTTTGACTTACTATAACTCCAATCCATTTCATACTTTGTATGATCCATAACTTCCGCGAATGCTTTTTGAAGTGGAAATAATAAGTTCGCAAATACAAATAAAACACTCAAAAAAGCAGCCATTAGCTTGAACGATCGTTTTATATTCATGTTTACAACCCCTTATGAAATAACAAATTTACTACTGTTTATTATTTAGTTAGAAATTTTTTTTATGCATAAACAAAACAAAAAAGAGTGCAAACTGTTTTGCACTCTTTCTCTCCACCATAAGTTTAGAAATCGAAATTATCTGGGTCTGGACCAACGCGATGATTTTCGTTTAACGCATCGATTTTCTCCACATCTTCTTTCGTTAATTCGAAATTAAATATATCGGCATTCGCAACGATACGGTGTTCCTTCGTTGACTTCGGAATTGTGACAACTTCATTTTGAAGATCCCAGCGTAAAATGATTTGAGCTGTCGTTTTACCATACTTATGAGCAATTTCTTGCAATGTTTCGTTATCTAACAACTGTCCTTGCATAAGTGGTGACCATGCTTCCATTTGAATACCTTGCTCTTTACAGAACGCTTGTAATTCTTTTTGTGTTAAGCGAGGGTGATATTCGACTTGGTTAATCATCGGTTTCATTTCTGCACCTGTTAGTACGTCTTGCAGATGATGGATTTGGAAGTTACTTACGCCAATTGCACGTACGCGTTCTTCTTTATAAAGTGTTTCTAACGCTCTCCACGACTCTTTGTATTTCCCTTCTACAGGCCAATGAACAAGATATAAATCTAAATAATCTAGCTCTAATTTCTTTAAGCTTTCTTCATATGCAGCAAGTGTCGTTTCATATCCTTGATCCGAATTCCATACTTTTGAAGTAATGAATAAATCTTCTCGAGAAATCCCGGCTTCTTTTATGCCAGCGCGAATTCCTTCTCCTACCGCTTTCTCATTTCCATAAATCGCAGCTGTATCGATACTGCGGTATCCTGCTTTAATCGCTGATTTCACAGCCTCTACAAGCTCCGGTCCGTCTTCTACTTTAAATACACCTAAACCGAACCAAGGCATTTCTACACCGTTATGCAATGTTGTTGTACTTTGTAAATGTTTCATTATATTTTCTCTCCCTTATTTCAATTGATCTCTTTTTTCTAATGTCATACTCCACGCTGTTAACATAACAGCACCTACTACCATAATTCCGCCTACCCAAGCTGTATGAATTAACCCTAACGAGTTCGTTACAATGCCACCTAAGTAAGCACCAAGAGCGATTCCTGCGTTAAACGCTGCTATGTTAATCGCGGATGCTACATCAACAGCGCTAGGTACAAATCTCTCAGCCAATATAACGACATACACTTGTAGCCCTGGAACATTCATAAATGCGAATAGTCCCATGAAAATAATTGTGATGAATCCAGCGACTTTAAACGGCGCTGTAAATGTTAAAACAAATAATACAATTGCTTGAATGAAGAACATGTAAAATAGCGCTCGAATCGGATTATGATTTGATAATTTTCCGCCGACCATATTCCCAATCGCAATTGCAATTCCGTACACTAACAAAATAATTGTAACGTTACTTGCTTTAAACCCTGTTACTTCTTGTAATAACGGAGATAAATACGTAAATGTTACGAATGTTCCCCCGTATCCTAATGCAGTAATAATAAATACGAGTAATAGTCTTCCATTCGTAATCAGCTTACATTGATCACGGAACGATACAGGCGTACCTTTTTTTAAGTTAGAAGGAATTAGCATACTATTGGCTATTAAGGCAACGATTCCAATTGCCACAATTACAATAAACGATGCTCTCCAACCAAATTGTTGACCGATAAACGTTCCAATTGGTACACCTGTAATGGTCGCAACAGTTAAACCAGTAAACATAAATGCAATTGCACTCGCACGTTTATTCTCTGGTACAAGCGCAGCCGCAATTGTGGATCCGATAGACATAAAAACGCCGTGCGCAAACGCAGATACAACCCTCGCGATAAGTAACACAGTAAAACTTGTTGCCACCGCTGCAATTCCATTACCAATAATGAAAATAATCATAATCCACATTAATAACGTCTTTCGCGACATACTAGCTGTTAATGACGTTAATACTGGGGCACCGAATGCTACTCCCAATGCATATAAAGAAACGGTTAAACCCGCTGTTGTAACAGAAACATGTAAATCCTCTGAAATAGATGGTAATAAACCGACACTAATAAATTCGGTTGTACCAATTCCAAACGCACTAATGGCTAGTGCTAATAAAGCAAACATACTTCTCCGATTCGTCTGTACTGCCGAAGAAGATACTGTATATGAATTCAATTGAACTCCTCCTTAATGCGAGAAATCCAATCATAATAGTATGAAAAAAGGCCCTTTTTCTTCTAAAAAAATAAATTTACTGCTCATATATGCTATTATGAATGGCTTCACTCTTTTTTTGAAGAACGCACTTAAAAGTACGATAGGTACCCAAAAGTAACATAGGCACTTTTTAGTACCGTACTACTCATTCCCCTCTTACGTATGCTATTATGGAACATATTCAACATGATAAAAAGTACGTACTTTAAAGTGCTATAGGTACTTTTTAGTAACATTTAAATTATTTAGCTTCTTTTGTTGGAGAACTGAAATTTACATTCATCAAAGGAGATTTTCATATGAAGAAATATAATATTCCCGTCGAAGCGACTTTAGAGGTTATCGGTGGCAAATGGAAAGTCGTTATTCTTTGCCACTTAACGAAAGGTACAAAGAGAACGAGTGAATTAAAACGTCTTATGCCTGGTATTACCCAAAAAATGTTAACGCAGCAATTACGTGAATTAGAAGAAGACAGCGTCATTCAAAGAAAGGTATACAATCAAGTGCCACCGAAAGTAGAATATTCTCTTACAGACTACGGTTGGTCTTTAGAATCCATTCTTGATTCTCTTTGTACTTGGGGCGAATGCCATCTTGAAAAAAGCGGTAACACATCGATGCTAATAACAGAAGGTGAACAATAAAAAAAGGAAAAAATAAAAAAAGGAAAAAATGAACATAAATTTGTCCATTTTTTCCTTTTTCTCTTTATATATACGGACATTTCTTAGCTTAACAAAATAATTTATGCGCTTTCACACCTTGTCAGTACTACGTTATACACTTAATATCAAATAATTAGGAATCATTTTTATGTTAACATAGGTGTATATAGTATATAATATAGGATATATATTATATACACTTTCCGATAAAGGAACTTTCCATTATGCGGACAAGCCAAGTATCGGACAGTTCATAAATAATAGGTAGGACATTATGGTTTTGGATTTATGATTTCAGCTTACTTGCTGGCATAAATTTAAAGGCATTTTATTGTGCTTTGTGAAACTTTGTATAAAGTTTCGCAAGCGTTTACTATCTTACCTATCAAAAATAAGAGTATTGCTATCGTAAAGGAGAATTGGAGATGCCAGAAACTATGACTCAAACAAAGCCAGAACAAGAAACTGTACAAATTTCTGCTAGCCAAGGACAACTTGATGTACTTGATCAGTTGTTAAAACCTGAGGTACAAGAATCATTAACTACACTAGTAGAACAGCTTCCAAAATTAACTGAGCTTGTTAACATTTTAACTAAGTCTTATGACTTCGCTCAAACTGTTGCTACTGATGAAGTATTAAAAAGCGACACTGTTAGTGCAATCACAGAGCTTGTAGAACCTGTAAAAGATACAGTGAAAGGCATGGCTGCAACTGCTATCGAAGCGAAAGATCGTGCTGACGAAAGCAACGAAGTTATCGGCCTGTTCGGTCTATTAAAATTACTAAAAGACCCACAAGCACAAAAAATGTTCCGTTTTGTGAACGCATACCTTCAAATTAGTGCAGAACGTAACAATAAATAATTTAACTTATAACAACAATTAGTAAAGACGGGGGATATCATACTATGTCAAAACAAATTGTCATCTTAGGCGCTGGTTATGGCGGTCTTCTTGCCGCTTTAAACGTACGTAAATATTACAGCAAATCAGAAGCACAAGTTACAGTGATTAACCAATACCCAACACACCAAATCATCACTGAACTACACCGCCTTGCAGCTGGTAACGTTGCTGAGCAAGCAATTGCAATGCCACTTACAAAGCTTTTCAAAGGTAAAGATATCGATCTTAAAATCGCAACAGTTGAGTCATTCTCAGTTGATAGCAAAGAAATCAAACTAGCTGGCGGCACTACTTTATCTTACGATGCACTTGTAGTTGCTTTAGGAAGTAAAACTGCTTACTTCGGTATTCCAGGACTAGAAGAAAACAGCATGGTATTAAAATCTGCTGCTGATGCAAACAAAATCTACAAACACGTTGAAGACCGTATTCGTGAATACGCGAAAACGAAAAACGAAGCTGATGCTACAATCGTAATCGGTGGTGGCGGATTAACTGGCGTTGAGCTAGTTGGTGAGCTTGCTGACATTATGCCTAAACTTGCAAAAAGCCACGGCGTAAATCCAAAAGAAGTTAAACTTCTTCTTGTTGAAGCAGGTCCAAAAATCCTTCCAGTATTACCAGACCACTTAATCGAACGTGCAACTACTAGCTTAGAAGCACGCGGTGTTACATTCTTAACAGGTCTTCCTGTAACAAACGTTGCTGGCAATGAAATTGACTTAAAAGACGGTCAAAAACTTGTTGCTAACACATTCGTTTGGACAGGTGGCGTACAAGGTAACCCATTAATCGGTGAATCAGGTCTTGAAGTAAACCGTGGTCGTGCAACAGTTGATGCATACCTACAATCTACTTCTCACAAAGACGTATTCGTTGCTGGAGACAGCGCTGTTGTCTTCGCTCCAGACGGACGTCCATACCCACCAACTGCACAAATCGCTTGGCAAATGGGTGAGTTAATTGGATACAACTTATACGCAGCACTAGAAGGCAAAGCATTCGAAGAGTTCGCACCTGTAAACTCTGGAACACTTGCTAGTCTAGGACGTAAAGATGCTGTTGCTACAATCGGAGCAAGCAATACTCCACTTAAAGGCTTACCAGCATCATTAATGAAAGAAGCAAGTAACGTTCGTTACTTATCACACATTAAAGGTCTATTCAGCTTAGCTTACTAATCTGAATATAAGCCCGGATCATGCCCTGCATGGTTCGGGCTATTTTTGTCCGTAATTTTCTCTAACTTATTTATTCGGCAGAAGAACCATATAACCCTTTAAATTATCTAAATTTACTGATTATTTTATGTCTAAATTGTGTATATGAAAGAATAGAAGTATTCTTCCTACTCCCATCCTTTCACACAAATTATTATCCTAATTTAACTAGGCTGTAGTTCTTCTTCCCTTTACGAATAATAATAAATCGTCCATCAAATGAATTTTCTACAGTAACATCTGTACCCACATCTGTTACCTTTTCGCCATTCATCGAAATAGCTCCATTATTAATATCTTCACGCGCTTGTCGTCTAGATGGTTCAATTCCTAAGTCAACTAGCCATTCTACGATGTTTTTCGTCTCTTTTGAAGACTCGAATGTTGGCATCTCTTTAAAGCCTTGTTCAATTTCATCAGCTGTTAACGATTTAATATCTCCGCTAAATAATGCTGCTGTAATTTTCACAGCTTGCAGGAGTGCCTCTTCGCTATGAACGAATTTCGTCATTTCTTCCGCTAATACTTTTTGTGCTTCACGTTTATGAGGCTCTGTTTCTACCTTCACTGCCAATTCATCGATGCGCTCTTTCGTTAAGAACGTAAAGTATTTCAAGTATTTCACTACATCACGGTCATCTGTATTCACCCAGAACTGGTAAAATTCAAACGGTGTTGTTTTTTCAGGATCAAGCCAAACCGCACCACCTGCAGATTTACCAAACTTCGTACCATCAGATTTCAATAATAACGGAATTGTTAGTCCGAATACTTTCGCTTCGTGCCCTTCTAACTTACGAATTAAATCTAAACCACTCGTAATATTTCCCCATTGGTCACTACCACCAATTTGCAGTTGAACATCTTCTTTCGTGTATAAATGATGGAAGTCCATCGCTTGCAAAATTTGGTACGTAAATTCTGTGAAAGAAATCCCTGTATCTAAACGACTCGCTACAATGTCCTTCGCTAACATGCTATTAATGCTAAAGTTTTTCCCGTAATCACGTAAAAACTCAATAATGTTTATTTCATGTGTCCAGTCGTAGTTATTTACCATCTTCACTTCGCTATTTCCGCCAAAATCAAATAGCTTTTTCATTTGTGCTGTTAACGCATCCACATTATGCTGAACGACTTCTAACGTTTGAAGTTGACGTTCTGATTGACGTCCGCTCGGATCACCAATTGTTCCTGTTGCCCCGCCAATTAAAATAACTGGATGATGGCCAGCTAACTGGAATCTCTTCATCATCATAAACGGAATCAAATGTCCGATATGCATACTATCACCAGTCGGATCAACTCCGCAGTATAGTGAAATCTTTTTCTCTTCTACTAACTTACGTAAACCTTCTTCATCCGTCTGTTGATTAATGGCACCACGCCATTCTAATTCATCAATAATATTCATCTTTTGTCATCCCCTCTATTTTTTGAAAACAAAAAGTCCCTATGTCTATGACATAGGGACGATTATTCACCGTGTTACCACCCAGTTTGTATAAATAGCATAGCTACTCATACCACTCTTAGCAATAATATCGATTGCCAATCCGCTTAGCATTACCTAAGATACTCCAGAGTGTAATTCGCAAGTTTGTTTGTGCTAGGTTCCAGCAACCCCTAGCTCTCTCGTTAACAGTGACAAACTGCTACTGGGCTCTTTCAACGTATATTATTTGTTAAATTATTAGCCATTATATTGAATCGAAAACAAATTGTCAACAATACCCAAATGTTTTTTTAAAATAATTCACATTTTCATACGTATTTCGTTACTCTTTATCTTCTCCAATAATCCTTACTTCTCGCTCTAACTTCACGCCAAATTTCTCTTCAACAGTCTGTTGTACAAAGTGAATTAAATCGATGTAATCTTGGGCTGTTCCGTTATCCACATTCACCATAAATCCAGCGTGTTTTAAAGAAACTTCCACTCCGCCAATTCGCTTACCTTGTAGTCCTGATTCTTGAATCAACTTACCAGCAAAGTTATTTGGTGGACGCTTAAATACGCTACCACATGAAGGATATTCTAGAGGCTGTTTTGACTCACGTTTAAACGTTAAATCATCCATTTTCTCTTTAATTTCTTCACGCACACCTTCTTCAAGCTCAAATCTCGCTTCAAGAATAATGTAATGGTTGTTTGCAAATACACTCTTACGATATCCAAATTCAAATGCTTCTTTCGTTAAAGTACGTAGCTCTCCATCACCTGTCATTACGACAGCTTCTGTTAATACAAACGATACTTCACCGCCGTAAGCACCAGCATTCATATATAATGCTCCGCCAACTGAACCTGGAATACCACAAGCAAACTCAAGGCCCGTTAAATTATGATCTAATGCAATACGTGATACATCAATAATTGCTGCACCACATTGCGCCACAATCGTCGTTCCTGTTACAGTCACACCTGTAATGTGAATTAAACTTACTGTAATCCCGCGAATTCCACCATCTTTAATAATGACATTCGATCCATTTCCTAAAAACGTAACTGGAATATTATATTCGTTAGCATATTTGATAACTTCTTGAATTTCATCATAATTTGTCGGCGCAACGAACACATCTGCTTTTCCGCCAACTTTAATATGCGTATGATTCTTTAACATTTCATCTTGTTTCACATGACCTTCAGGCAATACCGTACTTAAATATTTATAAACCTCTTGCATATTCATTTTACGATTCCTCTATTTCTATATTCTTTTTATCCCGTTATACGGGCCCATAATATCCCCACATACATGAACGAACCTAAAGTGGTGGATACAGTGTACCCAAAATCAATTCGAGACACCTATAAACCTCTTAATTTATAAGAGGTGCCACTCATATTAAAATATATATTGCATAATAAAGCAACCCAAATGGGCTACTAAACTTGACATGTCATCAGAAAGACAACAATTTGTAAAATATATTACTTTTTCTAAACACTATCCTTCAGTATCTTACTATACCATACGAAAATAAAGTGGTATTTTTTTGTAATCTTTACTTTATTTTCATCAATAAAAAAAGATGCTTTTACCTATGTAAAAGCATCCTTTTCATCACTTATTATAAATTACTTTTCGTTCTCTTCTTTTTCCTTATCAAACCATAATAGTTCGTCATCATCAACTTCACCGTTATAGTTGATTAAAATTTCTTCTCCCGCTTTTATATCCTTATAAGCGAAGAAGTTAAACGTATGATTCTCGAAGACAATTTCATACGTTGCATTCGGATTATATGCATGATTAAATAACATGCCGTATCCTAACAGGAATGCTGTATGATTTACCCCATACTCAAATGCGTAGTCAGCAAGTAACGTTTTCTCAATGTGTTCATGCTGTTCATTCGGATAAGAGATAACTGGTGCTGAGTGAATCAACTCACCCTTTTTAATATCACGAGTTGCAAATACACCTCTATTAAATTCTCCATCACTAAGTTCAGAAGTCTTAACTTCAATCATATGCGTCACCTATTTAATTCTTTCTTTGAAGTATTTTATCCCGCTATTTACGGGGATCAACTAATAATTAGTAGGTATTAGTCTCACTTTATCTCCTTAAGCTTGGCAGAAAACGCGCAGAAAAGCAATTAAATTACTATCAAGTATTCATTTAAATGAAAAAAGAGCACACATGGTATGCCCTTTTCAAGAGATATTACTTTTCTAAAATATCTTCTAATAACTTCACTTGCTCGCTAACCGTATGTAACGTCTTCACCGATATATCATTTCGATGTTTTTCTTCTTCTACACTTGCTAACACTTCTTCCGTAGCAGCAGAAGTTTGCTGAATTACATGAGAAGCATGTGTAACATCCTTTACGATATTCGTCGTTTTAACTTGGAAACTTTCTTGATGCCCAACAATTTCTCTCATTACATCATTAATTGTATCAATAAACTTCCCTAAATCTGTTACATTCGTTAAAACACTTGCTAGCATTTCGTTACATTCTTCTTGTACTCTTTCTGATTTCTCTACCTGCACTTCCACTTTACTTGCTTGATTACTAAAATCCTTCAAAATACCTTGGATTCTCCCCGCAGAACGATTCGATTCTTCAGCAAGCTTTAATACTTCATTCGCTACAATAGCAAATCCTTTTCCATGCTCTCCTGCTCTTGCAGCTTCTATATTTGCATTTAAAGCTAGCAAACTTGTCTGACTTGAAATATTCGTTATTACATCTACAATTTCATTAATTTGCTTCGACTGCATCATTAAATCTCTAAATATAATTCCCGATTGTGAAACAACATCATTTAAACTTCTCATATTCGCTTCAAAATTTCGTAAAGTATGTACACTGCCCTTTGAAATTTCTAAACTTTCATCAACACGAATCGATGCATTTCTTACTTGAGAAATAATTTGTTCAATATTTCCTTCCATATCATTCAATACTTCTACCGATCGATGCATCATCTCTGATTGTGATTGGGTACCAACTGCCACTTCTTCAAAAGCGAAATTGATTTCACTCATTGACTCCATCGATGTATTCATATTTTGTCTTAAATGATTGAAATTGCTATCTAACTTTACAACCGTTTCCTCAATAAGTCTTTGCGTCTCTTCTAGCTCCTGAGCTTTCCTCATCACTTCTTGCTTCTCATCACTTAAACGAGCTAGCAGATTAGAGCCAATCTTCGTTACACCCCACATAGCGATCGTTACAATCGCTAACAAGCTTGCGAAGTTTGCAGCTTCAGATGCCGCTGTATAAGCAAAAAATTGCTCCGGCCAATAACTACAAAGGATAAATGTAATAACAACCGCCACTCCGCCCAGAATGATAACGAGACGTTCACTTAAATAAATTAGTGAAACTGCTAGTGTAAAGTAGACCATTTGAAATACAGCCGGGCTTTCATTAAAAGCTTGTACCATAATGAAAGACATAATAAGCAGCATAAATGTCATGATATATTTATACATCGCTTCCATGCTTTTTATAAAAGTAAGAAGCGTTCCAAATACAACAACTGAAATACCGCAAACCCAAAACGCTATTGCTCTCTCTGTAAAAACATATCCGTAATACCCAATCGCGATTATTCCAAGGAAGAAACTACAAATCGTGATAAACAGCAATAAATGATTTTTCTGTGATTCTTTCTCCAGGTTAGAAAAACAAGTTTTCTTTAACCACTCCATATATAAAGTCCCACCTTCTGCACTTAATTACTTCAACTTAAAGACCGCACTCACTGGGTTATGATCACTATTCTCAAACTTTAAATCTTTCCCTTGTACATTTACAATCTCCACATTCGGTGAAACGATAAAGCCATCAATAATCGTGACAAAGTTTTCACCTTCCACATACTTCTTCACATCATCTCTCACCGTCATAACAGACGGATCTACAGCCCACTTAAAGCCACCATTAATAAAGTCCTTCGGCAACTCTACTAACCATTCTGGACGTTCTTTCACAAACTTCGGATCACTTAACTGAACATCAGAAAGTAATTGATTCCAATCTCCGCCCATTATTACGTAATCACCATTTTTATAATGCTTGTTCATATATTCTTTTAAATACTCTACTTGCTGCTTTCTAATTTTCCCACCTTCATCATAAGCAGACAAATGTAAATTTACGAGTCTAACAAACTTCCCATTACTAACAGGAATTTTATGCTCAACAATCGCTCGATCTAAATCAAACAAACGCTTTGGCCAAGGCTCCATTCCAGGAAGCTGGAACCTCTCCGCTGTTTGAACTTTATATTTAGAAAACGTACTTAATCCAGCCTCCGCATATCCCATTGGACTTGTAATTGGGACAGGGACCCATTTTGTATCATAGTTCTTTCCAAATGACGAAGCATAATCAGGTAGTCCCTTTTTCAAAAACTCATGCCCATTTACATCAAAAGATCGCAATGATTTTATATCAACTTCTTGTAATAGTGTAAAATCACTATTCTCACTTTGTAAAAACGAAAGCATATTCTTTAAATTCGTTTCCGTTTGCTCTTTACTACTTGAACCAGATCCCTTTCCGCCATCCATAAAGAAATCTTGATCCTTATCTAATCCAGCATATCCAATATTAAATGTTGTAACTTTAAACTCATTGTCAGGCGCTAATACACGCTCCTTATTATTTTCCACCTTTAAACTTATAACATCAGCCGGATTTTCTTTTGTAAGTGTCATATAAGCTAAAAAACCACCTAAAATGCAAGCTCCTATCAAAATACATATAAGTACTATTTTTAATAATTTCTTCAAACAAACGACTCCTTTTCTAAAACTATCAATTTAATTTTTCTTTATTTTCAGTTAACTAAAAATAAATGACAGACATACGAAACATTTTATCACATTGAAAACCTTATATCACTATATTTAGTTTATAAGTAAAAATTCCCTATCTTAAACCATCACACACATACAACACAACTCCACTTATCACTGGAAATTATACGCAATTTTTAGTACACTATATGTAATAATCATAGGCGATGGAGTTCGCCTTAACCGCTGCTTAGCTAATGACTCCTACCAGTATGACTACTGGTAGGAGTCTATTTTTTTGAGCAAGCTATTTTAAAGAGGTGAAGAAATTGATTTATATTATCGTTGGCATAGCCGGTATATTAGGAGCCCTCTCTCGCTATTATTTAGGTCTTACTATTCATACTTCATGGCAGCATTCTTTTCCATTAGCCACGTTGCTCATTAATTTAATCGGCTGCTTCTTATTAGCATGGCTAACTACGTATATAGCTCGGCGAAATATCTTACCTTCAGAGATTATTACAGGCATTGGAACTGGATTCATCGGTTCCTTTACGACGTTTTCGACATTCAGTGTAGAAACTGTGCAATTAATCAATCATTCCGAATGGAGTACGGCTTTCTTATATGTATCATGCAGTATACTTGGTGGGCTCCTTATGTCTGCTCTTGGCTATACACTAGGTGATTTCTTAATTAAGAAACAGCTTACGGAAGGTGATCACTTATGATGGAAGCTTTATTAGTAGCAACTGGAGGTTTCTTCGGTGCTATTACACGATTTGCAATTAGCAATTGGTTTAAAAAAAGAAATAAAACTTCGTTTCCAATTGCTACATTTCTCATCAATATAACAGGAGCATTTTTACTTGGATATATAATTGGCAACGGCGTCACTACAAGTTGGCAATTATTATTAGGGACTGGATTCATGGGTGCCTTCACAACATTTTCAACGTTTAAATTAGAATCTGTTCAGCTTTTCAACGGCAAAAACTTCGGCATACTATTTCTATATTTAAGTGCCACTTATACGATTGGTATCCTTTTTGCATTCCTTGGCATGAAACTAGGCGGAATATAAAGAAAGAAAGCGACTCTTATCAGTCGCTTTCTTTCATAAGAAGTATGTCCCGCCATACGGGATGGAAAATAAACCTGCTGGATGCACATCGTAATGTACAATTTGCATCGGTGGCTGTGAGTACGACAAATGCTGCCCTTGCATCATTTGTGCAAAATATGCTTGCTGCTGCATTTGAATCGCTTGATTCACAGCATGAATTGTCCCCTGCGCTCCTGCCAGTGTAATAGCTGCTCCCACTTGTCTACCACTATAAAAATAATGATTCATCATGATTCAGCTCACTTAGTATTTTTCTTCCCTATCTTATGTTTCTATTTCATGGCAAGTGTTTTATCGTGCTGTCTTTTTTCGAATCACTGAGAAAAGAGCCACACACAAAATTGCAACAATTCCGGTGAAAGTAAATAAATATGCTAACGGAATCAAGTAAAATGGCTCCACTAAAGTTCCGTCTGGTTTTACTTCAGAACCAATTATATTAAACATAATTATGCATAACACTCCTAAAAATATTGGACTAGAAGCTAATAGGTATTTTTTCTCCTTATTCGAAGTAATAAATTCAAGTACTGACACACCAATACCACTAATGAACAATAAATAGCTCACTGGTACTAGGAAGAAGTAAGGTTCTATAAGCAAACCACTTCCATCCATTTTACTTGTCGTCCCATGTATGATTAAACAAGTAGCCCCTAATGATATCAATACAATTGCTAATAAATATTTTTTCATAATATATTCTCCTTTGATTTCACAATTCATTTATCTGCATTCCTTTTTACTATTCTTACTACCATCATAATAAGCTTCATCGCATTATAAATCAATAATTTTTTATTGTTTTACAATAAATCATTGTTGTTTAACATACAAAAAGACTATAGACAATCACTGTCTATAGCCTTTTCAATCCATTATTTCGTTCTAAAATATTCCTTCTGAAACATACACATTCTTATCGCATTATGATAGTTACCATCAACGAAAAACTCGTCGAGAAGTTCTCCTTCTACCATAAATCCAACTTTTTTATAAACGTGTACAGCTTTTTCATTCTCTTTATCGACAACTAAATATATTTTATGCATATTTAATACAGAAAAAGCGTAATCCATCGCTAAACGCGTCGCCTCTGCTGCATAACCATATCCTTGATAATTTGGATCAATAATAATTTGGAACTCTGTTCTACGATGAATATAATCAATTTCCACTAACTCGACCAATCCAACCATCTCATTATCTTTCTCAACGATAAATCGGCGTTCACTTTGATCATGTATATGTTTATCATATAAATCCTGTAGTTCCACAAATGCCTCATACGGCTCTTCAAACCAATACGACATAATATGAGCATTATTATTAAGTTCGTGTACAAACTTTAGATCTTCTCGTTCTAAAGGACGTAACTTCAATTCATGACTCATTGCTATAACCTCCAAGTAAAAGAAACCTCTTCACTTAATTTCTCAATTTTTTTCAATTTCAAACGCCCTATTTACATTGTAAACTTTCAAGCAACTTGAAGGTCAAGACTTGAACTACTCACCACTTAACGTCCTTACGGACTATTTGAAGTGGGAGATTCCTAAGTACAGAAGCCTAACGGCTTCTAATTCATTAGGCTATCCCCGTAGTTCCTACGGTTAGAAGCCTTAAAGCTTCATTTTTAAGATTGATACTTGCGTTAATATCTCT
>NZ_JAKUHE010000019.1:0-81538 GCF_022664315.1 Bacillus cereus group sp. BfR-BA-01309 | reverse complement strand
TAGGTGGACCGCGGTATGCCGTGAAAGTGGCACGTACCGTGCGGATCGGGGGAAAAGTTAGAGATAACTTCAAAGACTTACCTATCGATATTGAATGCTAATATGCCAAAAGGAAGAGGAATGGTAAAGTGGCAACCGTTTGCTAGTATGCCAGAGCAGTTCGTCTGTATTAAAGAAATGATACAGGAGCAAACAAAGATCCCGCGTCCAATCTTAACGCAAGATGCAAAAGAAAGAATTGAAAATAAGCTGTTAATTTCATATTTAGGTGAGGAAGAGGTTTTACTTACATATTATAAAAATGGCTGTCTATATAAAAATTACATAACAGTAGCTGATATAAATCCATTAAATAAGACGATTACTTGTACGGATGCTTTTCGTAATCAAAGAATGTTTAAGTTTTGTGATGTAATGGAAGTGGAGTAAAGTGTGACTGGAATCCATATTTGAACCATAACTTTGCCATTTTGGCAAGGTTATGGTTCTTTTTGTTTGCGGAAAAGATATGCTTCCTCTTTAAAAAGTAAATAGCTAAAGTATATTTTTAAAAATTTTCATGGGTGAAAAAGAGCAAGCGTCCTAACACTAGAAGAGTTATGACTTAGGTAAATTACTTAACAGAAAAAAATCGAGTTGAAACCGTGAGGGCTGATAACACAGTAATCTCGATTTGTGGAAAAGAATTTAACTATGAGAAACTAAATTTTAAAAAGGTCATCAACCAAAAAACACTAATCTTATGTAAGATTAGTGTTTTTTGGTATTTTCCTCTTGTTTTTGAGTATGATCACTGGCTAATCTTGTGGGGGCCAAACGCCACAAATTTAACGTAACTTTATATGGCGTAAATGAATTTTTCATTCAATAGATCCAGGTAATTGTACCTTCTAGATTTCTGTAAGTGATTTTAAATCCATATCAACTTAAACTTCTTTATGACTCGATTTAAAAAGTATATACAACTTCTTGGCAAGAAATTGTGGTGTATACGGCATGTCCCTATGTAACCACTTTACAATTGTTCCAATTAAAGCTGAAGAACCGTACCAAATAACAATATCTTTTGGCATGTCTTTAGTAACGAGAAAGGGGTGACTTTCTGTTCTCTCTGTTATTTTGTCTGAAAGTGTATTTAACAAGCGTTCTGTAAAAATCGGTGTTCGCCTAGAACCAAGAACTACTTTATAGAATTTAGCATTGTCAGCAATGTACTCAAGTAGGTCTACGAGTTTTAACCATTCTATATCCTCAGAGGAATCTGAGGGGTTTTGCTTACTTATCATTATCTTCTCAATATCCTCGACCATTTCCTGTGCCATTTTCTCCAACATATCATGAATATCACGATAATGGAGATAGAACGTAACACGATTAATGGTCGCACGTTCTGCAATTTTATTAACTGTTATTTTGCTAATTTCCATCTCTTGTAGAAGATCTATTAAAGCAGTTTTTATTAACTGGCGTGTACGGATGATTCGAGGGTCTACACGGGACTTTGGATGGTTTGTCATATCTAATCACCTTTCCTATTAATTAGAAATTTACAATATTATAAGTTCTGTCTATTATCTTAGACTTTATTAACAGAAAGCATAAGAAGTGATAACTAATAGACAGTTATTAAAAAATTGTCTGTTGTCATAATAATCTATAATAATGTAATTTATATAGTGTAAATTATTCAACACTTTGTAAAAAAAGTCTACGTTAAAATTAGAAAGGATATGAAAGAATTGCATAATCAGACTAAAACAGTCCCCAATTCGATAAAAAAAGGACCTATTATGTTCATTATGATTTTAGGTGCTTTTCTTGCAACATTAAACCAAACACTCATGAGTGTCGCTACTCCTGAACTTATGGTTGAATTTAAGATTTCGGCTACAACAGCCCAGTGGTTAACGACCGGTTACATGCTAGTAAACGGCGTCTTGATCCCTATTACCGCATATTTAATGCAACGGTTTACCACACGTGAACTCTTTCAAACTTCCATGCTTATATTTCTAGCTGGAACCATTGTTTCAGCTTTAGCAACAGGATTTCCTGTCTTGTTAACCGGACGTATGATTCAAGCAGCCGGTGCAGGAATTATTATGCCATTGCTTACGCATGTTATTTTGACCATCTTCCCTCGCGAAAAGAGGGGAGCAGCTATGGGAATGGTGGGACTTGCCGTCATTTTTGCACCAGCAATTGGTCCTACAATTGCCGGATACATGATTGATAACTATAAATGGGAGACGATGTTTTACGGAATGATTCCATTTACTATCCTTGTTATTGTGCTGGGATTCATTTATCTCCGAAATGTATCCGATCGAATCAAGACAAAATTTAATATCCTAAGCGTCATTCTTTCGACCATTGGTTTCGGTTCATTAATTTACGGTTTCAGCCAGGCTGGAAGTCTTGGCTGGTCAGATATAGAGGTAATAGGTACGATTACTATAGGTATCTTAGCCCTTGTACTCTTTTCATGGAAGGAATTAAGATCACAAAATCCATTGCTTGACTTACGTGTATTTAAATACAATATGTTTTCTTTAACAACAATCATTAATATCGCAATTACTATGGTTATGTATGCAGATATGATGTTACTTCCGTTATATCTCCAAAATATGCGTGGTTTCACAGCCATTGAGTCTGGTCTTCTGCTTCTTCCTGGTGCGCTGGTTATGGGATTCCTTATGCCAGTTACCGGTAAGCTATTCGATCGCTTTGGTGCGAAATGGTTAGCTATTATTGGAATGACAATTACCATTATTACAACAATGGGCTTTATCAATTTGACGGATTCCACTAGTTATATCTATTTGATTCTCATGTCAACAGGACGTCGCATTGGTATGGCCTTGATGATGATGCCGATTCAGACTGCAGGTCTAAATCAATTGCCACAACGGTTAAATGCACATGGAACAGCAATAAGCAATACGATTCGTCAAGTTGCCGGTGCTGTCGGTACTTCGCTTCTCGTGACAGTTATGACGAGCCGTACGAAATCATATCTGCAGGATATGGTTCCTACCGCAACAGCTAAAGGGTTGAATCAAAAAGAGCTTGTTACAGAAGCCTCTATACAGGGGATTAATGACGCTTACCTTGTCATCATTGGAATTGGTATCATCGGATTAATACTTTCCTTCTTTATAAAGAAAGTTAAACAGGCTTCCGAATTAGAAACTAACATTCCTGCCGAGATGGTAACTACAGAGAAATTAAAAATAAATTAAAACCATTTGAATTCCCGAATCAAAAAGAAGAAATTTATACCAACTGTTAGTCATCATATTTGGAGTAAATCGTATCTATCTTATGTTGGCTAGGAATGAGATGTACTCCAAATATGACTATTTATAGATTGAGTTATAAAATTTGTATTTTTAAGGAGGAATATCAGTGAAAAAAGAGGTAATTGCAATTCAAGAAGTCCCTAATTTCCAGACGCGTACTGAAGAATTTTTCCCTTTAAAGTGGTATAAAGAAATGCTTCACAATCATTCTGTTTATTTTCACGAGGAAACAAATACATGGAATGCGTTTAAGTATGAAGATGTTAAGCAAGTGTTAACCAATTATGAATTCTTTTCAAGTCAAGGGCCTAGAAGCGGTATTTTTGTCGGTGATAATAAAAATCAAAAAAATACTTCACCTATAACAATGATTACGTTCCTTGATCCTCCTGACCATCGAAAAGTACGGTCCTTATTGGCAACAGCTTTCACTCCCCGCAGTTTAAAAGAGTGGGAACCCCGTATTCAACAAATTGCAACGGAGCTTGTAGAAAACATACAAGAAAATTCTACGATTAATATCGTGGACGCTTTGGCATCCCCTTTACCTGCTCTAGTAATAGGCGATTTATTTGGCGTACCTGCACAAGGTCAAGGTCAGTTTAAAGATTGGGTTGATATTTTGTTCCAACCATACGACAAAGAAAGGTTAGAAGACCTTGAACAACAAAAACAAAAGGCAGCGAAAAAATATTTTGAATATCTGTATCCTATTGTAGTTCAAAAACGTTCGAACCTTTGTGATGATATTATCTCTGATTTGATTCGAGCTGAAGTGGATGGGGAAAAACTTACGGATAATGAGATTGTACAAACAACTATGTTACTTTTAGGGGCAGGTATTGAAACAACTAGTCACGCAATAGCCAATACATTCTATTCATTGCTTTATGATGACAAGTCATTATATGAAACACTAAGAAAGGATATAGGTCTAGTCCCTAAAGCCGTTGAAGAAATGCTTCGATATCGCTTTCATATTTCAAAAAGAGATCGTACGGTCAAAAAAGATAATAATCTATTAGGGATTGAGTTAAAAAAAGGTGACGTAGTCATTGCTTGGATGAGTGCATCCAATATGGATGAAAATATGTATAGCGATCCTTTTTCTATAGACATTCATCGCTCAAATAATAAAAAGCACCTAACTTTCGGAAGTGGTCCACATTTTTGTTTAGGTGCACCTCTTGCACGATTAGAAATGAAAATTGTATTAGAGGCATTCTTACAAAAGTTTTCATGTATCGAACCAGTTGAAGGGTTTGAATTAGAAAAAAACTTAACTGCTTCTGCTACGGGACAGTCCTTGACTTATCTACCAATGAAAGTTTATGGGATTTAGCCCATACCCATCAACTTAAGAATTTTATAATAAACCAGGATGAAGATTCCATGTGTGCTACCTCAGTTTGATTTATTATATTTTAATTTCAATTTCACTATAATAAAAAAAGGAAAACATCGAACTTTCTTAACAACAAGTCTACAAGTAAAAGAAGACATCTTAATCGATGTCTTCTTTTCAAAAACACCATCCTTTCCTATACTCTATTGAAAGAATAGTATTTTTTCGTGTTATGACTACAAAATTATAATTTTTATAAATCAAAAAAAATGCCCATAAGAGAATATATAATTACAGTCGAAAACAAGATAGTCATATGAAGAAGTGAATAAACAAACATTGATTTTGCCCATTTCTCTGAATCCATTTTTTTATAGCCGAAAATACTTAAGACGAGCCATAAAATGCTTAAAAGAAGTGCTACTAACGTAAGGCCGAGGCTTAAAGAGCTAAATAGGAAACTCATTGCAATTAAAATGATTAAATAAATATTAGTTTGCAAATATGTTCTTTTAACACCTTTGACTACTGGAAGCATAGGAACTTTAGCTGCCTTATACTCATCGTGTTTGCGAATAGCTATGGCATAGAAATGAGGCATTTGCCAAATGACTGTAATCACAAAAAGACCAAGAATAGCAGGATGTGTAATGTCTGGATAAATAGCAGCCCATCCAATAAGAGGGGGCATTGCTCCTGAAATACTTCCAACCTCCGTATTATAAATTGTTCTTCTTTTACTCCACATTGTATATGGGACAATATAAAAAAATAAGCCTAAAAACCCTAAGAATGCTGCTAGCAGAGTTGTTAATGCAAGAGAAAACAATCCCAAGGTGGTCATTAAAATACCTAGCCATAATACAGCTTTTGGTTTTATTTCTCCTGTCACTGTGGGTCTATTTTTTGTTCTCTCCATAATAGAATCAATATCACGATCATACAAGTTATTAAAAGCTCCTGCTGCACCCATTACTAAAATAGAGCCAATCAAAGCAAATACTATTTCTGGAAGTTTCTCAAACAAGCTAATCTGATATGTATATAATGCCAATGTTAATCCAGCAAACATTGGAATCAGGTTTGATTTAATAATCCCGGTTTTAACTGTTTGCGCTAAAATTTTTGCTGGAGTCTGTTTTGGTGTTTTAAGGGAATCTATCTTTTGCATTATTTCTCGTCTCTCCTTTTACTAGATTATCTATAATTTTCATAATCTAATCTAAAATGACATTATTGCTGATTATTTAATACATAGATTCCTTCCGTAATTTAAATACCAAACGGAATTTATATACTATATGGTATATTAGTTCTATATGATATAATTGTCAAGATACGGAGGAGGAGAAATGATCAAACGAAGATTAACTCAAGAAGAAAGAAAAAAGGAAACACGGCAATTACTTTTAGAATCAGCCGTTGAGGTCTTTGCTCAATTAGGCTTTCACGGAGCTTCTGTTGATAAAATTGCAGAGTATGCCGGGTTTAGTAAGGGAGCCGTTTATGCTCATTTTAATTCCAAAGAAGAGCTCTTTCTAGCCATATTGGAAAAACAAATGCGTTTACACGTGAATAACATCCATCAAATAATAGACCAACAGCATTCATTATCACAATTCATCGGAATTTTGGATGAATATTCTCTTTCAAGTAGACAAAAAAATCGAACATGGAGCATGCTTAACATGGAGTTTCTCCTTTATGCGATGCGTGAAGAATCGGTACGCCATAAATGGTCAAATATGATAACCAAATCGGTAGAACAAATTTCCGAAGCTATTGAGAAATTGATGTCAAAAGAGAATGAGAATGAATCTGCTCTATCTGCTAACGAAATGGCATGGACTATTCTTTCATTAGAAAATGGTATGGCCCTATGTTATTATATTAGCGAAGAACATATGCCCTTAAATTTATTTGGAAAAGCATTACAAAATATGCTCCTGTCTCCTCGTCAAGAAGATTAGAAAATTCTCTTGTCTAAACAGAGTTTAAATACACAAACCTAAAAATAGAGTACAATTGTGAACATCAAATATCGAATAAGATAAATGGTTTTAATATACAAGTGATGTGTAACCTTTTTAAAACTATTAAGTATAAGTTATCTAATAAAAGTAAAAAATCACCTTAATATATATAAACTATACAATTATTATTAGAGAGTAGATTGATTATGCTTCTTATCATTAATCTATCAAGTTCTTTAATTTGATAAAAGGAAAGTACATATAGTTCATGTCTAATATATACTTTTCTATACTTCATAAGGATATTTATACTTTAGATCTTGATAATACACAATATCAACGTTTTGTCGGTAGTACATATGCTATTCAAGTTAATATTTTAAAGATTCCTAAAACATCGCCTTATCTCTAAATAGCTATTTAAGGGCCTTCAGCTCATCTTTTTCTTTTTGAGGAACAATGAATTTCTTAGCTTGATGGTGATGTGGTGCTACCCCTTATACTAAATAATTATCAAAGCTTCAAAAAATAAAGTTTTTTGAGGCTTTTTTTATATAGTTAAGATGGATAAATAGAGTGTCTTTAATAGACCTTCTTATCAAAGAAATGAGGAAAAACATGTACTGATTTTTCGGAAATATTGATAAAAACATTGTTTGTTTATTGATATTAAATATTATCTAATCGCTAAAATGAACTATTTTAGTTTGAAAAAATATATATTTATAAAACTTACATTGGAAAAGAGAGGGGAAAAGTTATCTGTTCTTAATTACATAAGAAGAAAGCTATTTGATATAAATCCATTAAATAAGACGATTACTTGTACCGATGCTTTTCATAATCAAAGAATGTTTACGTTATGTGATGTAATTGGGGTAGAGTAAGGTGTGAATTGAATCCATATAAAGATTTATGGCCAACCATGAATAAATAGTTGGCCATAGTGATCTTAAAGATCCATATCTTTTAATCCAGGACTATGCTCGTTTGGCATTTTAGGAAGGTCCGGTAGAGGAGAACCTTTTGACGGGTCAGTTACTGTTAATGTTCCTTTGTTTCTACTTGGGGATTCACCTTGGATAAAGTAGGCTTTATTGATAACGAATCTGTATTTTTGATTGATTACCGCCTATTCCTCATACATCATTTTCCTCGTCATTCCACCGTCTACGATAAGGTTTATACCTGTAACAAAATCATTTTCAGTGGCTGTTAAATACAGACAGGCTCGTGCAATATCATCTGGTTTTCCTACACGCCTTGATAGATGCTGTTCATGATCAATTTTACTTAACTTTGAATAATCTCCGGTTTCAATCCAACCTGGGGAAATAGCATTCACTGTAATCCTATCTTCGCTAAATGAGGCTGCGAGCGCATGTGTAATAGTAACGATCCCACCTTTTGTGGCAGCATAAGATTCTGAATTTGGCTCAGACATAATCGCCCTTGTAGAGGCGATATTCACAATAGATCCACCTTCTTTGTTATGACGCATATACTTTGCTGCTTCACGCGAACCCAAGAAAACGCTTCTTAAGTTTGTATTGATCACATCGTCCCATTCTTCTAGCGAAACATCGTAAGGAGACTTGAATAACTCTTTTCCGGCATTATTGATTAAAATATCTATCTGACCGTATGTTTGATTAGCTACTTCCATTAATCGAATAATATCTGTTTCCAGCCTTACATCTGTTTGTACGAAAAGTGCTTCTTTACCCTGTTCTTTCATCTTAGTAACTGTTGTTGCACCTGCTTTTTCGTCTATATCTGCTAAAATAACATTGGCCCCTTTTTCTGCATAATGTAAAGCGATTTCTCTCCCGATTCCATTTCCAGCCCCTGTTATGATCACTGATTTATTAGAAAAATCCATTGTAATTACACTCCTTTTTAAAAAATATAACGTCTTTATTTTTTTATATAACATACAAAAATTATCTTTCTGCATCAGCAATAGTAAATTGATTATGCCAGTATTTTTATTCTTCACTAATAAAGGGAGTAATTATTTTTTTTTCATAAGAAGATAACACGATATTCGTTGATGGCGTACCATATTGCATTGAATCATCAATAAATTGTTCTAAACTTTCTACAGAATGTGTGGCTATTTTGACAATGTAGCTAATTTCTCCTGCTACTCTATAACACTCAAGTACATCTGGATGATTGTAGCAAAAGTTAGATAATGATTTACAATTTGTTGATTTAAACAGTATAAGTGCAGAAATTGGACGATTTATTTTTTTTAGAGAAACATGTGCATGGTAACCTTCAATAATTTGTTGTTCCTCTAACTTTCGTACTCGCTCAGTTACTGACGGGGAAGATAAATGAACCGCTTCCGCTAAATCCTTCATTGAAATTTTTGCATTTGACTGTAATAGTCCCACGATTTTTTTATCAATTTGATCCATAAATTATCCAACCTTTTTTTATAAAATAGAATAACCTAAATTCTTTATAAAATAAAGCCGAACAATCAAATATCCTTATTGAACTTATTTATCAGCCTTCTATACTTGTATAAAATAAGGATAGAAGGAGGAGGTTTACGATATGAAAAAGATTTTATTATTATTAGCTGACGGGTTTGAAGCAGTAGAAGCTAGTGTATTTACAGATGTACTAGGCTGGAATAAATGGGAGGGAGATGGATCGACCGAGGTCGTAACAGTTGGTCTTCGGAATAAATTAACTTGTACTTGGAATTTTACTGTCATACCCGAAAAAACAGTTGATGATATTCAATTAGATGAGTTTGATGCGCTAGCTATTCCAGGAGGGTTTGAAGAAGCTGGTTTTTATCGGGATGCATATAGTAGAGAATTCTTACATGTTATTCAACATTTTTATGCCAAGCAGAAGCCTATTGCCAGTATTTGTGTTGCATCATTAACGCTTGGAAAAAGTGGAATTCTTGTAGGTAAAAAAGCTACCACATACAGTCATCCAACGAGTAAACGAAAAGAGCAGTTAAAGAATTTCGGTGCAATAGTACAAAATGATTTAATTGTACAAGATGGAAATATTATTACATCATCAAATCCAGGCACAGCTTTTGATGTTGCGTTTTTATTACTTGAAAAATTAACATCTAAAAAGAATGCTGAACATGTAAAGGATCTTATGGGATTTTAGGCATTTAATCTTCTTGTGAGTTTTTGGTGCTTGCTAGAAGTAGTATGAAAAGTCGCCGTGCTCTATTTGCTGAACCAGAAAAAAAGAAAAAGGGTTTAATTATTACAATATTTATAATAGGAGAATTTTTATGATTATAACACTTTTCACATATATTTTGTTAGGTCTATCTTTAGCGATACCTGCAGGTGCTATGACAGTCCAAATGACGAAACAAGGAATGAGAAATGGTTTCGTACATGGTTGGTTTGTAGGTATAGGAGGAATGACTGTAGATTTATCTTTAATAGTCCTGATTTATCTAGGGTTCTCTAGTGTATTAACCAATCCATGGGTAGAAACAGTTATGTGGCTACTAGGTTTTGTATTTTTAATGTTTATTGGAATAGAAAGTATTAAAGAAGCAAAGTCAGAAGTTAACATGGAGGGAGAAGATCCTAATAAATCTTTATTATCAGCGTATTTATCTGGTTTTATGATTGCTATATCACCGGCTAATATTGTATTTTGGATAGGGGTCTTTGGCCCGGTTCTAGTTTCTTCATTAGGTAATGCAAGCGCATCTGCATTTATATTAATAGCTGTAGGTATTTTATTAGGTATCTTTATGCATGATATGATCTTATTAAGCTTTGTTCATTTTACTAGACGTTTTCTAAATCCAACCTTTATTAAAAGGGTATCTATATTTGCCGCAATAGTCCTATTCGGATTTAGTGGTTATTTTGGTTACGAGTTTATAAAACAAGTAATGACTTTTATCTCAAAAGTATAGTTCTTATAAACTTAAATAGGATGGTTATAAGGTAAATATGTTATATCACGTAGGCAAGCCCTCAGGAATTCGTTGATCCCTGAGGGCTTAAAATTCACTTCATGTAGCCTTTAAAAATCCTGAAGTTGTATGAGCTTAGCTTGATAGAGATGGGGTACCATCCCATCTCTATCAAGCTAACAAAACAAAATTCCCCCTAATGTTAATGTACAGAGATAATAAAGTTTTTCAATTTACAATAAAGTCGTTTAAAACATAATAAAGTTGTTTTAAACGACTTTATTATGTTATTCAACAATTGGGCCAGATTGTGAAATAAGAAAGGACTCTTGAGGATCATTCTTGAAGTTGTAAGTTATTCCTTTAAAGGGAAAATCGGAGTTAAGATTACAAGGTAGAATCATGAAAGGGGTATTTCTGTATGTTACCAATGGATAAACCTGGACAAATTGTTATTATGAACGGTACTCCTAGATCTGGGAAATCCAGCATCACCACTGTAATCCAGAGCACGTTTAAAGGTGTGTGGATGAACTTAGGAGTAGATGGGTTCATGCAAATGACCCCAGAACGCTATCAGCCAGGTATTGGGTTACGCCCTGGTGGCGAGCGACCCGATATTGAGCCCTTGGTTATACTTATGTATAAAGCCATGTATGAGTCTATTGCTGCACATAGTCGTTTAGGGATAAACGTCGTAGTTGATGTTGGTCATCATGACAATTATTCCGTCCCATGTAGAATTCTGCCCGAATGTGCACGGATACTAAAGGGACTGCCAGTTATGTTTGTGGGGGTACATTGTCCAATTGAAATTATTATGAAACGACGGATAGAAACATGGAAAGTTGGTTACTCAGAAGATGGTTCAATCCCATTACCAGTAAAACTATGGCAAGAGTCCGTCCATGAGCCCGGTATTTATGACTTAGAAATCGATACTTCTGTACTAAACCCTGAAGAGTGTGCTAATTTAATTCGCTTGAGGCTCGAAAATGGTTCACCCCCGACAGCATTTCACTTAATTGAACACATGGGAACTGGCTAATGCTTTGTTATGGCACGGATTACAGTATAAACCTCGGTTTTTCTATGAATCAGGTGATTATTTCATTCTGATATTGTAGAGCAATCTTCCATATAAAATAAGCCGAATTTTCTACGCTAAGGAATTTTCGGCTTCAATTCGTTATAAGTTAGTTGCCACTTCGTTTTCTCTATATTCTTTCACTATTTTATAAAAATTATTTTTTCTTTAGTTTCAATAGCCTCGAACTTAACTCCCGTTAATTCTCCAATTTTTCACTTTGGATAAGTTTCTCCTTTAGTTCATGTGTTGGATGGAGTGTGAGGCTCCAATCTTGCATTCCATTTTGTTGTTCTCTTCGAAAATTCTTCTTATATAATCTGTTGCGATTGCTTGTAAACAAGTTCTTAAGTCCTGGCTTAAATAGCGATAAATTTGCAGTTGTCTTTTAACATATTCTTGTTGTTTTGAGTTTGATTTTTTGATCATATCAATCACAGCATCGTATTCGAAAAAGAAATGTTTTTTATTAACTTCAATTATAAAAACATCATTTTGAACAGGGTTTTCAAAGAAAAATCGCTCAAAGAATGTAGGTTGTGTCTCGTTATGTACAAGTTTTAACATAGAGTATTGCTCCTTTTACTGTATGATTTTATATTTTGTCATCTAATAATTTTTCTAAGATGGGGTAGTATCACATCACTATCAAGTTGAAAAATACGTTCTTCCTCAAAATGAAAAAATGAACTGAATTTCTATGGACAACTATGAAAGGATGAAGCTTTCGTTTGGGGATACTTCAAAATCTTAGGTTGATGGGTAAGTATGGTACCCCCTAATTGTCCCTTTTGTATTTTTGGAATTATTAGATATTATTTATTTGAAAAAGCTTGCCATGAATGAAAATGGCAAGCTTTTTATCTCTATGAGTAATATTTAACTACATTAAATTAGAAATTAATTAGCTCGTTCTAATTTTTATATAAAAAGGAAGCGAAATCGTAATTAACTTATTTTGTAGATATTTCCTTTTTTGAATAGTCATAAGTGTAATGACTATTCTTTCCAAGGTGAATGTAAAACGCAATCACAGAAATTTTTGCGTTTAAAGCCTGGAAGAAGTAACGAGCAAACATCTGCTTTAATGTTTCCAAAAGTAGTTTCAGGTTTATGAGCGAAACCTTCAAGGAAAGCAGGAAGGATTTTTTGTTTGAAATTATCTCGAGGGAAAGCAGATACAACTTGCTCACGAATTTCCTCTGAAATTTCGTCATACCCATCCCCCATAACATCGTATCCTACTCCAGAATAAATTAATGCAACTTGGGGTTCTTTATATTCAGCAATTCCAATCGTTGTGTGAAGTGCAATCGAATCCCAAACCAGTCTAATTGACTCATTATCCATGCCATGTTGTTGCAGAAAACTACGTGCAGCATTTGCACCATCTACTTCAAAACGTTTGTCTGGACTACTAAATTTCTTTGTAAGCCCAAGATCATGGAATAGAGCGCTAACATATAATAGCTCTTCGTCATACTTAAGATCAGCTTTTTTCCCTTGAAGAGCACCGAATAAGTAAACACGATTTGAATGATTCCAAAGTAAATCGTTACCATATTCACGAAGAATTTCTTGCGCCTCTACTGCTATTTTACTATCTGGAATTACGATACCTGCAACTGTTTTTTGCATATAAATTGCCTCCTATAAATAATTGATATTGTTGATTTTCTTGCTAGCTCATGAGCTTAACTTAATTATATAAAGCATCTATTATTTATCAATGTAATCGTTTCTATCGTTTTCATAGAAGATATCTATGATTAAGGTTTCAATAAATCATCAAGAAACAAACTCAAATAACTACTTTTAACTTAAAAAACTTTGGCGCTTCCTATTTCACAAATTAAATCTATCCTTAATATAAATGTTTTATGTACTCAAAATAATAGATGTCATCTATGTTAACTATAGAAATTATAGAATTGATTAATAGTTAACTGAGAGTTAAACTGAAGTTGCTTTACAAGATAGCAATACGAAATGATAAGTAACTTTAATAGACAAAAAATCTCACGATAAGGGGTATATAAAGTATCTTGTAAAGCGTGGCTTTAAACGTAAAGATATCTGTATATATTTAGGTTAGAACTTAAAGGTAATCCTTTGAATCCATTATGCTTTTGCAAAAGGGGACTAGTGTGAAATGAAGTTATTTTCTTGAAGTGAATGGCTTTCATTCTTCTATGTATATGAATAAAAAATAATGAAAGCTTGTTGATGGCAAAGATTATATTATCAATGTTTGCTTTACGTTTTTTATTTAAATTAAGTATTTGAATGTGTTTTAGCTAGTTCGCTATTGCAAAGTAGATTGGAGGAATAATAAATGGAGGTTTTTCATTCTGGAGAGCGTACTGTACACGATTTATTAGGTGTACAAAAGATTGCAAACTCTGCAAGTACAATGATTCAACAGACACTCCCGAAGAAGTTTATGAATTTTCTCAATGGACAGAATTCATTCGTGATGTCTTCTATGGATCAAAGAGGGAGAGTTTGGAGTTCATTTTTAGCAGGAAATCCTGGGATCATACAAGCTATCGAAGCCGACATAGTTAAAATCAATACAAAAATAAACGAAGGTGACCCTTTATTTTTAAATATTTTACAACATAAAGAAGTAGGAATTTTAGTAATTGATTTTGCTTCCAGAATAAGAATACGAATAAATGGTAAGGTTTCGATAGTTTATCCAGATGGAAACTTTGAAATCAAAATTGAACAAGTATTCGGTAATTGTCCTAAATATATACAGGCGAGAAGATTCGAATATAAAGCTGTTGAAGAAATTGTAAATAAGAAACTTCATCCGCGTAACACTTTAAATAAAAAGCAACAGAATTGGATTAGTGAATCCGATACTTTTATTATTGCAAGTGCAAGTTCTGAGGAAAAGATGGACATTTCCCATAGGGGTGGGATGCCAGGATTTGTTTATGTCATTAATGAAAAAACAATTATATTTCCAGATTACGCAGGAAACATGTTGTTCAATACCTTAGGAAATATTGTTCAAAATCCCAATGTTGGGTTACTGTTTTTTGATTTTAATACTGGGGCTACATTACAAATCACAGGAGAAGCAAGTATCATTTGGAACATTGATAAAGATATTCTCTCAAAGTTCCCTGGTGCGCAACGTTTAGTACAATTTCAAATAATTGAAGTACATGAAGCACCTTGTTATGAATCTTATAATTGGGAATTCGTAAATTATTCTACTTTCAATCCAAAATAGAAAAGGCGGGAAAATAATATGCAAATTAATATCACTGTTACAGAAGCTGCTATTAAACATTTCGAAAGTTTAGAGACTAAATATCCTAACCATTTTCGATTTCTACAATATGAAATGGGAGGCTGTGGGCGTCCATTGGATGGTGTTGTAAGAATACAATTAATTAAATCAGATGTAGGTTTCGAAGAAATTCAAACAAACTGGAAATCATTTTATATAAACAAAGCCTCTTTAGCTTTTCTTGACGATAATTTAACTATTGATTTCTTTGAAGGGTTTCAAATTAGAAGCTCTAGTCAAACTTATAGTCACAACATCCCTTTAGAAATTGAAAAATAAGGGTACTCATTGTTCAATATATAGAAATTTTTAAGAGGAAAGGTGAAATAAATCATATATAGCCAACTAAATTTTTGTAAGGGAAAGGCTATAGGATATTAAATATACCCACTAAGCAAAATTATTATCGAATCTCAAATAACAAAAACGTAATTTTCTCTAATGAATTTAATTAGAGAAAATTACGTTTTTTCATAAATGAAGGAATAGAACATTTAGAGTAAAGGGAGAGTATGAAGCGATTATAAGGTTAAAAAATCAAGGGTTTCTTATAAAATGATAAAGATATGAAAAGAAATGTAATTATTATTAAAAAATAAAGGAGAAAGAAACAGCAAACAAAAACATAGAAAAAAGTAGGCATATATAGTAAAAAGTAATTATGAAACAATATAAACCGAAAGAATTTTCAGAAATGCTTAATGTCTCTGTTAAGACATTGCAAAGGTGGGACAATCAGTTTCTTCGTAAAATGGGAGTGGAAATTATGATTGTTAACAATGAAAAACTATCTCCTCAAGAAGAACTTGTTCAGGATTTAATATCTATCATTCATGTATTTAGCTGTAGAATATATGGGTTGAGAAAATACAAAAAGAAAATGTCGGAGGATGAAGACTTATGAAAAGAGCATATGTAATAGAAATCAAACCGACAACTGAACAAGTTAGTAAAATCCGTCAAACTATTGGGGTGTGTCGATATGTATATAACCTGTATATCTCTAAAAATAAAGAGGTATATGAGTCGGAGGGGAAATTTCTTAGTGGCTATGACTTTTCTAAATGGCTAAACAACATTCATACAAAAGAGTGTGACCAGTGGATTAAAGAAGTGTCGAGCAAAGCGGTAAAACAAGCAATTATGAATGGAGATAAAGCTTTTAAGCGATTTTTTAAAGGTTTATCTAAGTTTCCACGATATAAAAAAAAGAATAAGCAAGATGTGAAGTGCTACTTCCCGAAAAACAACAAAACAGATTGGACAGTAGAAAGACATAGAGTAAAAGTCCCTACAATTGGTTGGATAAGGTTAAAAGAGTATGGATATATTTCAAAAAATACAACTGTAAAAAGTGGTACAGTATATCAAAGAGCAGGAAGATACTATGTGTCTATACTCTGTGAAGTGAAAGAGGTAAAACCAAATGCAACTCTCAATGCAGTAGGTCTAGGAATTGATTTGGGAATTAAAGACTTCGCTGTACGTAGCGATGGAAAAACTCACAAAAATATAAATAAAACAGTACAAGTAAAAAAGATAGAAAAACGGTTAAAACGTGAACAACGCTCTTTATCACGCAAATTTGAAAATCTAAAAAAGAGAGGTGAACAACCTGTTACTAACAAAAGAGCAAATATAGATAAAAATATTCTTAGGGTGCAAAAGTTATGTGCTCGATTAGCGAATATTCAACTAGAGTATGTAAAGTCTATTGTAAATGATGTGGTGAAAACCAAGCCAACGTTTATTACAGTAGAAGATTTGAATGTGAAAGGTATGATGAAGAACAAACATCTATCTAAAGCTGTAGCACAACAATGTTTTTATGCTTTTAAAACATGGTTATCAACTAAATGTAGGGAATATGGAATTGAACTACGTCAAGTAGATAAATTCTATCCCTCGTCAAAGTTATGTTCATGTTGCGGTCAAAAAAAGTCGGATTTAAAGCTGTCTGACCGAGTATATACATGTGATTGTGGAAATGTAATGGATAGAGATTTAAATGCATCTATCAACCTTTTACAAGCAAAAAAATATACAATACTAACGTAAATAGATTGTATATATGTACGGTGGGCTACATCGGAATTTACGCCTGTGGAGTGTCACAGCAAACTGTAGTAGCAAGTGATTAGCGAGGCAGGGCACGTAGAAGCAGGAATACTCTAAGAATATACATTTGTCTATACTTTTAGTAGCAGATTATTTTTATATGGAATTAAGACAGTTAGAGTATTTCATGACACTTTATAAAGAACTTCATTTTACAAAAGCAGCAGATAAGCTAGGTATTACGCAACCTACATTAAGCCATCAAATTAAAGCACTTGAAGACGAAATAGGTATGCCGTTATTTGACCGCATGGGAAAGAAAATAGCCATAACTGACGTTGGGTCTATCTTAGCCAACGAATGTAAAAATATTTTTAATGCATTAGATAATGTAAAAGAACAAATCAGTGAATTAAAGGAGATAAAAGGAGGTAAAATTGCAATTGCCACTTTGCCTGGCGAACTAACAGACTTAGTCTCCACTTTATTATTAGATTTTCATAAAAATTATCCAGAGGTAACAGTAAAAATTATAAGTTCGGATGAAATACTAGAATTAATAAACCAGAATCAGGTTAATTTTGCTGTTACCATTGATTCTTCCGAGTACGTATTCGAAGATGAAAAAATTGTAAAAATACCATTATACACAGAAGAGTTATTTTTAGTGGTATCAAATAACCATTCACTAGTTAATGAACAAGAAATACAATTCTCGGAATTGAATAAATTACCATTAATCTTGTTCCCAGACAGTCATGAATGCAGAAAGTTATTGAATTATACATGTTTACCACAAAAAATAAACTTGTCTCCAATTATTGAGACCTCTAGTATCGAATCGTTATTTGATCTTGTTAGAAATGAATTTGGAGTGACAATTGTCTCTAAAACTTTACTTGATATTACTGTAGATAATGATTTATCAGCAATTCCTATAGTAAATCCTAGAATTAGTAGGAAAGTTAACCTTATTTTGCGTAGAGATAAATTTATTGGGTTTGGCACTAGAAATTTTATTGAATTACTTACAAATGAAATTACAAAATTAGGGTTCCCTATTTCTGAACAAAGTAAAGAACAGATAAGAAATTTAATTAAATAATGATTGAATTTCGAGTAACTATTAGAGGGGAGATAGAACATATCTATCATTATAATAGAAAAAGTAACATTGCCCTATGTTGTTATAGATATATAATTTAATTAAAGTTTCAATTAGTTTAGATCATCAAAAAAATGTCTTAGAACTTATTTATGAGATGAATATTAATTTATAAGCATTAAATATTTGTGAAGCTTTAATTGACGAACGTATTTTTTGACTTTTCTTGAAAGTGGATTACACTATAAAAATTTTAGAGAGTAGATAATTTGAAAGTAGGTAAAAAAATGTGTGGCTATGTAGGGTGCTTGTATAATACTGCAAAAAGATATTCAGAAACAGAGAAAATACAATTTGAAAATATGACGAATCTGTTATACCACCGTGGTCCGGATGACCAGGGATATTTTCGTGACGAGCATGTTCAATTTGGTTTTAGACGGTTAAGTATTATTGATTTGGATGCGGGACATCAACCGCTAGCATATGAAAATGAGCGCTATATACTTATGTTTAATGGTGAAATTTATAATTATATAGAATTACGTGAAATGTTAATTAAACAAGGAGCGTGTTTTTCAACTCAGTCAGATACGGAAGTTATTGTTGCGTTGTATGCCCAAGTAAAAGAAGAATGTGTGAATTATCTTCGTGGAATGTATACTTTTGTTATTTGGGATCGTCAAGAGAAAAAAATATTTGGTGCTCGCGATCATTTTGGAATTAAACCACTTTACATTGCACAACAGAACGATATAACTTTCTTCGCATCTGAAAAGAAAAGTATCTTACATGTAATGCAAGATAAGGGGGTAAATCCAACTGCTCTCCAACATTATTTTACGTACCAATACGGACCAGAACCAGAAACATTAACAAATGATATTAATAAAATCGAACCCGGTCATTATTTCATAAAAGAAATTGGAAAAGAGATAGAGATTTATCGCTACTGGAAACCATATTTCAATGCTTCAGATACCACAAAAGAGGAACACATTCGAGCAATTCGTGATGTATTATATGACTCAGTAAAAGTACATATGCGCAGTGATGTTCCAGTAGGTGCATTCTTATCTGGCGGGATTGACTCATCTATTATTGCTTCTATTGCAAAAGAAATAAATCCCAATCTCCTAACATTCTCTGTTGGTTTTGAGCACCGTGGATTTAGTGAAATAGATGTAGCGAAAGAAACTGCTGAGAAATTAGGAGTAAAAAATTATAGTGTGTTGGTAACACCACAAGAATTTATGAATGAATTCCCAAAAATTATGTGGCACATGGATGATCCATTAGCAGATCCAGCAGCAGTACCATTGTACTTTGTTGCAAAAGAAGCACGTAAACATGTAACAGTTGTTCTGTCTGGTGAAGGTTCAGACGAGCTATTTGGCGGATATAATATTTATCGTGAGCCAAACTCTTTAAAAATGTTCTCATACATTCCTACTTCCGGGAGAACGGTTTTAAAAGCTTTAAGTGGAGTACTTAAAGAAGGGTTTAAAGGGAAAAGTTTTCTAGAGCGTGGATGTACACCAATTGAAGAACGTTATTATGGTAATGCAAAGATCTTCCGTGAAGAAGAGAAAATTAAGTTAATAAAGTCTTACAATGAAAGTGTTAACTATAAGGATGTAACCAAACCACTGTATAATGAAATTAAGGATTATGATGATGTAAGTAAAATGCAATACATTGATATGTACACATGGTTACGTGGAGATATTTTATTAAAAGCGGATAAAATGTCTACAGCTCACTCACTAGAATTACGTGTTCCATTTCTAGATAAAGAAGTCTTTGATGTCGCTTCTAAAATTCCAACAGAATTAAAAATTGCCAATAGAACTACAAAGGCTATTTTACGTGAAGCCGTACGTGGTATTGTTCCAGATCATGTACTAGATCGTAAGAAACTCGGTTTTCCAGTGCCAATCCGTCATTGGTTAAAAGATGAAATGTATGACTGGGCTCTGAATATTATTAAAGAAAGTAAAACCGAACATTTAATTGATAAAAGATATGTATTAAACTTACTGGAGGCACATCGCACAGATAAAGGTGATCATAGTCGTAAAATTTGGACAGTATTAGCCTTTATGGTATGGCACCAAATTTATATAGAACATACATATGATACGAATTTATTTAGTGAAGAGTGTCGAGTATATAATTTAGTTTAAAATTACATGTCCATCAATTTAAGAATTATATAACGGCTCCAAACAAAACTGTCCATTTTTACTTGGAGGGATAGCATCAACAAAACGTGAATTTCGTCCGCTAAGCAATTTTTCACATAGAAAAGGCCAATACCCTGTACGCTAAGGGTATTGGCCTTTTTATCAGTGTAAGAAACATTCAACCGATAATTACAAATCATCATTAAAATACGAACGTATATACTTCAATAACAGCTAATCAAATGATAAGAAAACCACTGTAGTATATTTAACCATTTGCTAGTATGCCAGAGCAGTTCGCGTGTATTAAAGAAATGATACAGGAGCAAACAAAGATCCCGCGTCCAATCATAACGCAAGATGCAAAAGAAAGAATTGAAAATAAGCTGTTAACTTCATATTTAGGTGAGGAAGAGGTTTTACCTACATATTATAAAAATGGCTAACTATATAAAAATTACATAACAGTAGCTGATATAAATCCGTTAAATAGTCCGATTAATTGTACAGAGGTTTTTCGTAATCAAAAAATGTTTAAGTTTGGAGATGGAATTGAAGGGAATGAGAGGGGCGAAATAAAAATAATTATCTCTTCCTAACTTAATTATATCATGTAAATCAAGTTCGAAATAGACTGTTTATTCGTATTTACTCCTGCTACAATCAAGAACACATGCATAGTAAGGAGAGATGTTACATGAGTTCTTTCGTTCTCGATTTTCAGGAAATAGAAAACACGCAGCTTTCACTAGTTGGTGGAAAAGGTTTGAATTTAGGGGAGTTAACAAACATTCAAGGTATACAAGTACCTGAAGGTTTTTGTGTTACAACGGTAGGATATGAAAAGGCTATCGAGCAAAATGAAGAGATACAAACTTTGTTGGAGCAACTAACAAAGTTAAAAATGGAAGAGCGAGCTCAAATTGGTGAAATGAGTAAGAAGATTAGAGAAGTTATTATGGCTGTAGAAATCCCTTCTGATGTAGTGGAAGCGGTAACTCATTATCTCTCACGTTTTGGAAATGAACATGCATATGCCGTGCGTTCTAGTGCGACGGCTGAAGATTTACCGTATGCCTCGTTTGCTGGTCAACAAGATACGTATTTAAATATTATCGGAGAAGAAGCGATTTTGCAGCATGTAAGAAAGTGCTGGGCTTCTTTATTTACAGAGCGAGCAGTTATGTACCGCATGCAAAATGGTTTTGAACATAATCAAGTTTCTATATGTGTTGTCGTTCAAAAAATGGTATTCCCTGAGGCATCGGGTATTTTATTTACGGCTGATCCGGTTACTTCTAACCGAAAGGTATTATCAATTGATGCAAGTTTTGGACTTGGTGAGGCGTTAGTATCAGGACTGGTTTCTGCCGATAATTATAAAGTAAAAGAAGACGAAATTACCGAAATGATGATAGCGACTAAAAAATTAGCTATTTATGCTGTAAAAGAGGGCGGAACAGAGACGAAACAGATTGAACCAGCTCAGCAAAAGCTTCAAACATTGTCTGAACAACAAATTTTACAACTAGCACAGATCGGAAGACAGATTGAAGCTTATTTTGGTTGTCCGCAAGATATTGAATGGTGTTTAGTGGATGATACATTTTATATTGTCCAAAGTCGCCCAATCACGACTTTATATCCAATCCCTGAAGAAAATGATGGGGGAAATCATGTGTATATATCAGTTGGCCATCAACAAATGATGACCGATGCGATGAAACCGCTTGGGTTATCTTTTTTCCTGTTAACGACTAATGCTCCTATGCGTAAAGCGGGAGGAAGGCTGTTTGTGGATGCTACACCAAGATTAGCTTCACCTGCTAGCAGAGATTTCTTAATAAACACTTTAGGGAAGTCTGATCCACTTATACGAGATGCATTAACGACTATAGTTGAGCGAGATGACTTTATTACATTGTTACCAGATGATGAAAAAGGGAAGAGTGCTGGCAAAAGTGTGCCACCTGCAAGCTCGCAATCAGAAGTCGAAAAAGCCCCGACAATCGTTACGAATTTAATAAAGAATAGTGAAGCATCAATTGAAGAGTTAAAACAAAACATGCAAATGAAATCAGGGGTGGATGTACTTGATTTTATTGTGGAAGATATCCAGCAATTAAAGAAAGTATTATTTAATCCGCAAAATATTGCTGTCATTATGGCTGGTATGAATGCTTCAACATGGATCAATGAAAAGATGGAGCAATGGTTAGGCGAAAAGAATGCAGCGGACACACTTTCTCAATCGGTACAAAACAATATTACGTCTGAAATGGGGCTAGCATTAATGGATGTTGCTGATGTGATTCGGCCATATCCGGAAGTTATTGCGTATTTACAACATGTAGAAGATGATAGCTTTTTAAATGAACTAGTTCAGTTTAAAGGCGGGGAGAAAGCTCGAGATGCCATCTCTGCTTTTCTAAATAAATACGGAATGAGATGCAGCGGAGAAATTGACATTACGAAAACACGCTGGATTGAAAAGCCAACTACAATTATCCCGATGATTTTAAATAATATAAGAGATTTTGAATATGGTGCGAGTAAACGAAAGTTTGAAGAAGGACTGCAAGAAGCTTTGAAAAAAGAAGAAGAGTTAGTAAATCGATTGAAGCAAATGCCGGATGGAAAACAAAAAGTAGAAGAAACGAAGCGAATGATTCGTAATATCCGTAATTGTATCGGCTATCGTGAATATCCAAAATACGGCATGATTAATCGTTATTTCATATATAAGCAGGCATTATTAAAAGAAGCTGAGCAACTTGTGCAGAGCGGTGTCATTCATGAAGTCGATGATATATACTATTTAACTTTTGAAGAACTTCACGAAGTTGTTCGCACGAATAAACTAGATTACGAGCTTATCCAAAAACAAAAAAAAGATTACAAATTATATGAAAAACTAACGCCTCCTCGTATCATGACGTCTGATGGAGAAATCATTACGGGTAAATATAAACGAGAAAACCTCCCAGCTGACGCGATTGTAGGTTTGCCTGTTTCTTCAGGAGTTATAGAGGGAAGAGCTCGCGTTATTTTAAACATGGAAGAAGGGAATTTAGAAGAGGGCGATATATTAGTTACTGCTTTTACTGATCCGGGCTGGACACCGTTATTTGTGTCCATAAAAGGGTTAGTCACTGAAGTTGGCGGACTTATGACGCACGGAGCAGTGATTGCACGTGAATATGGATTACCAGCAGTCGTTGGAGTAGAGAATGCTACTAAATTAATAAAAGACGGACAACGAATTCGGGTACATGGGACTGAAGGGTATATTGAAGTGTTGTAATGAAATAAAAGATCATCCGCTATTATAGTGGATGATCTTTTGTTATATAGCTGGCTTATTTCTTCAAACCAGCCGCATAAAAAGGTCCATGAACTGCGATTGTAGATAAAATACGAGCAATTTCCTCAGGTGTTTCTTTTTGCCCGTTATTTAACCATTGCTGAATAACACCAATATGAGCAGATGCCATATAAGAAGCTAAGTATTGGCTTGGGACAAGTAAATTCTCCTTATTAATGAGAGCACCATTCGTATCTTCAAATATTGTTTTCCACATAAAGTCTTTCAGTTTTGTTTGGAAAGATAAATCTCCTTTTGAACTTAATATAGCTTTCATAAAATCACTATTTTCATTTAAAAATTCAAGAATAGAAGTGATAAGTATAAACGGCATTGTTGGGGAAGGATTGGAACCAAGATCAGCAATAACTTCAGGCAATCTCTGTTTGGCGATGCTAGAAACCTCATACATAATTTCTTCTTGGCATTTCGTCATTAAATCAAATTTATCTTGATAATGCGCATAGAAAGTACCGCGATTTATGTTTGCTGTCGTTGTAATATCTTTCACCGTAATGGCGTCAAAACCTTTTTCTTCAATTAGTTCCACCAATGCATTTCGTATGGCAGTTTTCGTGCGAACAACACGTAAATCTAAATTACTATCACGCAAAGCACGTCCCTCCTTCATTTTAGCCAACACATTTCAAAGATGTGTCTTATAACCGACACATTCACGATTTTTGATTATTGTATAAGGTTCAACTCGAACATATAATTCAAATATAAATAAACAACACGTTGTTGGTTATTATAAATCAAATGATAGGAGGAGAAAAGAAAATGTTTAAAAATAAACTGTTATATGTATCACCAGTTATTGCACTACTTGTTGTTTTTATTTTTTCATTAACGTTATTTCCAACTGTTCAACCTCAGCCGAAAAACTTGCCAATCGCAATTGTAAATGAGGATCAAGGAGTAGAAATTCCGAATCAACCGAAAATGAATATGGGACAAACGATTATTGATAATATGAAAAAGACATCAAAATCAGAGGAAGAACCTGCGGTGAAGTGGGTAGAAGTGAAAAATAAAGAAGCAGTTCAAAAAGGCTTAAATAATCAAGAGTATTACGCAGCATTAGTTATTCCGAAAGACTTTAGTACAAAGCAGGCATCATTACGAACACCACAGCCATCTTCGCCAGAGGTAGAAATATTCATCAATCAAGGAATGAATACAGCGGCTTCAACTATGGCAGGACAAATGTTAAATGGTGTAGTTGATAATATGAACAATACTGTTCGCGCGCAACTATTAGAAGGATTGAAAGCAAAAGGAGCTACAGTAACAGCAGATCAAGTTTCAAATGTAGTAACACCGATTGCAAAGAAAGTGACAAATGTGAATGAAACCGGCAAAAATAGTGCGAACGGTAACTCGCCGATGTCTTTATTCCAGCCGTTATGGATTGCAAGTTTAGCGAGCGCAGCAATTATATTTATTGCGATAAGTAAAATGCCAGTAGGTACAAGAAAAGAAAACTTCGTATTAAAACTAAAACAAATCGTAACAGGAGCAGTTGCGACACTTGTAATTGGATTTGGCCTTACATGGATCGCGGATGGTATGGTAGGGTTAAATATTTCGAACTTCACAGATACGGCACTGTTTTTATCTATTACATCCTTTAGTTTCTTCTTAATGATATCGGCGGTACTTTCATTAGTTGGACTAAAAGGAATTGGTGTATTCGCTCTTTTACTATTCTTCGGGGCACCATTATTATCACTAGCACCGGAAATGTTGTCGCCATTTTACCAAGACTGGGTGTACGCATGGTTGCCAATGCGATTTATGATTGAAGGGCTTAGAGAAATATTCTTCTTCGGAAAAGGGTTAAGCTGGAGTACACCTCTTACTGTACTCGTTTGGATTGGTGGAGTAAGTATGGTTATTATTTTAGCGACTGCTCTTAAACGTAGTGTAATAAAGGAACAAAAAACGGGATTAAACGCATAAAAGATAAAAACGTTTCACTAGGAGTGAAGCGTTTTTTGATTTGTATTAACTTATCGGGAAAGCAAGCAGGATAGATTTTTCTATATTTTAAAGGGAATAGAAAATGCGGTATCATTTTATATACATGCTCCTGCTATTTCAAATTGCATAAAATGTTATGCGAAATAATGGAGGGGATACGATGGATAATTCGAATTATTATGATTGGTATAGGCAAAATGATAAGTTGATTCGTGATATTGAGAAAGCAATTAATGGAGAGTTTAGTGCAATAAGTTGCTATGCGAAATTAGCTAACATGGCTCCGAATGAAGCGGAACGAAATCAAATTCTTGAAATTCGTAATGATGAAATAAAGCATTTTCATCAGTTTGTACAAATCTATACAAATTTAACAGGTCAGCAGCCAAAACCACAAATTACGGAAGAATGTCCAAATACGTACTTACAAGGATTAGAATTTGCGATACAAGATGAACAGAAGACAGTAGATTTTTACTTGGAAATTTCAGATGAAACATCGGATGCACATCTGAAAGAGTTGTTGCGCAGAATAGCTGCAGATGAACAAAATCATGCGGTGTGGTTTTTATATTATTTTGTGAAGACGAAGTGAATGTTGAAGGAATTAAAACCGTTTCACGAGTAGTGAGCGGTTTTTTTGATGAAATACAGGTTAGATATCTTTGAAGGTGTAGTGGTTAATTTTGGTGTATAATGTATAAAACGAAAATGAATAAAGGGAGAAGTAAGCATAAGAAAGGGGAACGGCAATATGGAGAGAAGCACAGTTAAAGAATATATAATTCGAATTGCTACTGAAGAGGAAAGCGATAGCATTATTACTCTATTAAAAGAAGTAGCAGAGTGGCTACAATATAAAGAAGTGGATCAGTGGCAGTATTTGTTAGGCGGAGAAGCTACGGCTGAAATACTAAAATGTATAAGAGAGAAGTATACATATGTGGTTATGAAAGAAAATGAAATTGTCGGTACAGTTGCAGTATCTCCTAAACAAAATGAATGGGATGAGCGTATTTTTGGTAAGGCGGAAGTTGCTGATTCTTTATATATTCATAGATTTGCGGTGAAACGGAAATATAAGGGGAATGGAATCGGAGAGTGGATTTTACAATGGATAGACGAGAATGTACAATGTGATAAAGAATACTTGAAGTTAGATTGCGTGGGGCATAATCGTACGTTGAATGACTTTTATAAGAGTAGTGGTTTTGATTATATTGGAAGTACGGATGGACTTAGTAAGTTTCAAAAGAAAAGGAGAAAGTGAATGACTCAAATACATAAAGATTTAGCTAAAAGGTTGATAGGGGAACAGTTTCCTGAATGGGCACATTTAGAAGTGAAGCCTGTAAAGTTTAGTGGGCATGATAATAGAACGTTTCATCTAGGGGATGAGATGAGTGTAAGAATGCCAAGTGATGCGGCATATGCGCCACAAGTAGAGAAAGAAAATAAGTGGCTACCTATATTAAGTAAGGAGCTTTCTTTACCGATTTCTGCACCAGTTGCGAAAGGAAATCCATCTGAAGAGTATCCATTGCCTTGGTCTATTAATAAGTGGATAGAAGGAGATACTGTTACGAAACAAAATGTCCGTGACCTAAATGAATTTGCGGCGGACTTAGGATCATTTTTAGTGGAATTGCAAGCTATTGATGCGAGTAACGGCCCAATAGCTGGAGCACATAATTTTTACCGAGGCGGGTTTATATCTATATACGATGAAGAAGCGAGAGATGCGATCGAAAATAATAAGGACGTTTTTGATGAAACAGTATTAAAGCATCTTTGGAATTTAGCCCTTCAGTCAACGTGGGAGCGTAAACCAGTTTGGGTTCATGGAGATGTTGCACCAGGAAACTTACTCGTTAAGGACGGAAAGCTTTGTGCCGTAATTGATTTTGGTATTTTAGGAGTAGGCGATCCGGCTTGTGATGTAGCGATGGCATGGACATTTTTTGATAAGAATAGCAGAACCGTATTTAAAGAAGTATTGCGCATAGATGAAGAAACATGGAATAGAGCAAGAGGATGGGCGCTTTGGAAAGCGTTAATTACATATGATGCGAATAAGACTAGTAATAAAATAGTGGCAGACGAATCGTATCGTGTGATTCAAGTGATTGTGGATGATTATGAGAAGTAGTAGAAAAAGCCTATTTTAAAATAGGCTTTTTTATATGCTGAAATATTAGAAACTGAAAGAAGGAATCTAACATGATTATACAGAATATTTAGATAATAGGAGGTGTCGAATTTTGAGTGAAATTGAATTAAAAAGGAATGTAATTAAGACTGGGAGTGAGAAGGGGGTTATTCTCCGGTTTATACTCGCTAGTCTAGTTGGGGTGTTTATGTTTTTCGTACCAGTTACGATAAATGGTGCTTCGTCCATTATGATTGATCATATCGTATCATGGATTCGGACTTCGGTTCCGAGCGTAGTACCTTATTACGCTCTACTCGTTATGATAATGGGTGCAATCTATCCGTTTTATACGAAAAAGTGGAATGCATCTATCGTAGATATTTGTTTTTCTATTTTAAAAGTAGTTGGCGTCGTTTTTGGTGTATTATATTGTTTGAAAGTAGGGCCGGCTTGGTTCTTTGCACCAGATGTAGGGCCGTTTTTGTATGAGAAACTAGTCATATCGGTAAGTTTACTCGTGCCAATTGGCTCAGCCTTTTTAGCGTTATTAGTCGGGTACGGATTACTTGAGTTTATCGGTACGTTTTGCCGTCCCATTATGAGACCGTTATGGAAAACACCAGGACGATCAGCAATTGATGCAGTTGCCTCTTTTGTAGGGAGTTATTCTTTGGCTTTATTAATTACGAACCGCGTATATAAAGAAGGAAAGTATACGACAAAAGAAGCAGCTATTATCGCTACAGGTTTTTCTACAGTATCCGCAACATTTATGATCATCATCGCAAAAACATTAGACATTATGCATTTATGGAATGTTTATTTTTGGACTACTCTCGTTGTAACATTCATCGTAACTGCTATCACTGTAAGAATCCCACCACTTAGTAGAAAACCAGATACATATGTAACGAAAGAAGGGTTCCCAGAGCCTGTTTATAAAGAAAAAATGTTAGAACGCGCTTGGGAAGATGCGCTAGAAGTATCGAAATCTGCACCGAGTATTATGAAAAATATCGCAGTGAATTTAAAAGACGGTTTTATTATGACGATGGGAATTTTGCCATCTATTATGTCAGTAGGATTAATTGGTATCGTCTTAGCGAAATTCACGCCAATATTTGATTGGATCAGCTATATTTTCTATCCATTTACGTGGGCTTTACAATTACCAGAAGCAGAACTAGCTGCTAAAGCCGCATCTGTTGGTATTGCGGAAATGTTTTTACCTTCTCTTTTAGTTGTAAGTGCGCCACTTGTGACAAAGTTTGTCATTGCGGTTGTTTCGGTATCATCCATATTATTTTTCTCAGCTTCCATTCCTTGTATTTTATCAACAGACATTCCGTTAAAAGTATCGGAACTTATTATTCTCTATGTACAAAGAACGATATTAACGTTACTTATCATTACACCGATTGCTTATTTGTTGCTGTAAATTTTTAAAAGATAAAGTTATAACAAAAGAAGCCTTCTGTAAAAGGAAGGCTTCTTTTGTTTAAAAGCGGGGTATTCCCACATCACTATCAAGCTAAGAAAATCAAATATCCTAAAACGTGAAAATGTACTATTTTCTGTTTTTGTGATGTTTTTATTTATTTTTTGAATATGACGTCATGCTTCTTAAGAAGATTCCTAGTCCTGCAAAAAAGAAACCTAAGCATAATAAGCTGCCTGGCGTGCCCCAAGTAATTTGATCTAGCATTTTTATCCCCTCCCGTTTATCATTATATAGTATTTATTGGAAATTATCCAAATTTTCTTTTTCAGAGGTGCAATATTAACGATTATTGATGAGCCTTCCTACCATATAACGGAAGAGTATATTCGAAAAGTGATTCTATCAATTATATTCTTTTATTCTGATAATCTGTTTTTGTTTCGTATGATATAGTAACAACAAAGGGGGCTTACAAATGGAAATGATTCATGAAAGAGTAAAGTTACGGTTAATAGATAGTGATGATGTCGAAACTTTGTTTTCGATTGTAGAAGGAAATCGGGATATTTGGGCGTATTTAATCTCTAAAATGGATACTGCGCAAGATATGCAGCAATATGTGCAAAAAGCGATACAGGGTTATGGAAAGGGTACTCAAATACCTTTCGTTGTAGTGGATCAACAGACGAATACGATTGTAGGAAGTACACGTCTATATAATATTTCAGTAGAAGATAAAACAGTCGAATTAGGACAAACGTGGTATCATCCAAGTGTGCAACGTACGAGTATCAATACAGAGTGTAAGTATATGCTTCTCCAGTATGCTTTTGAAAAACTGCATATGCTGAGAGTACAAATTAAGACGGATGCAAGAAACGAAAAGGCACAACGAGCAATTGAAAGGTTAGGTGCAGTAAAAGAGGGTGTGCTTAGAAATGAAAGAAAATTGCCAAACGGTCATGTGAGAGATGCGGTTGTGTATAGTATTATCGCAAGTGAATGGCCAGTTGTGAAAGCTCGTTTATTGGAAAAATTAGAATTGTATAAAGAAAAGTTATAATTCGTGTTTTGAAAGGTATATTGTTCGTGATGTAAGAAAAATATACCTTTTTTCTTACAAAATGCTACTTTATTTTAATTCCTTTTGTTTCATCGTTCCCTTCTGAGAAAAAATTCGTTACAATGTAGTTGTATGGTAATAAACTTATGAATTTAAAACATGTAATGAAAACCGCAAATAAAAATGAATTGATAATCCTCAATTTTAAATGAAAACCCTTTTATACATAAATAACAAGTAAAGTTCCTTCTTTTAAATAAACTCAAATAAAACGATTTGATATAAATGTTTTTTATAGAAGTATGGATGATGTACGGAGGCAATTACAAATGGAAGAAAATAAGAAGAGTAAGAAAAGACGAATCTTTCAAGTATTTTTACTAATGATTTGTTCTGCTATTTTATATGTAAGTTATGCAGCTTACGATATTTGGAGTTATCGTTTTAAAACAAATGATGGCGTGAAAACGGATGCTGGTATCGTACTAGGAGCGGCTTCTTGGAACGGAAAACCATCTCCTGTATTTAAAGAAAGAATTAATCATGCGATTTCTTTATATAAAAACGGAAATATTAAAAAGATTATTTTTACAGGTGGTACAAAGTTCGAGGCAGAACTTGAGGAAGCGCGTACTGCAAGAGTATATGCAATGAAACAAGGTGTAAAAGACGAAGATATTTTAATTGAAACAAAATCCCTTTTCACTGAAGAAAACTTAAAGAATGCGAAGGAAGTTGGAATAGAGAACGGAATACGCACATACACGATTGTAAGTGATCCACTTCATATGAAACGCGCAATGAGAATCGCAAAACATATTAATATTGAAGCGTATGCTTCACCAACGCCGACATCAGCATATAAAACGTTAGACACAGAAATACCATTCTTCTTTAAAGAATTATTCTCGTACATTGGATATGTAACCTCTTTGCCATTAAAGGCATTGAAGGGTGACTAACATAAGAAAAGAACCTATCTTAAAATAGGAACTTTTCTTATTGGTCAAAAACATTGTATTTTTATCGGAATAGTGAAACAATAGAGAGGTAGCTTCATATAATCATAATGAAAAAATGAGCGGTTGATGAATCGAACATAAAGGAGATTATAGTATGGCACTCTCATTTGTTGAAACAGAAGAACAATCTTTCATTATTGCACAAATAAATAAATTGATTCCGAAGTTCATGGAAAGGGAGCATCAACTAAGTGAATTAGGATCATTTCCGTATGAAAATATAAGTGATTTGAAAGATATCGGATATACGAAATTAACGTTACCGAAAGACTTTGGTGGTAGTGCGATTTCTTTATATGACTTCGTTTTATTTCAAGAAAAAATTGCAGAAGGCTGCGGAGCTACTGCATTATCGATTGGCTGGCATCTTGGTATTGTGAAAGAGTTAGCGGAAAATCGTTCTTGGAATGATGAGATGTTCAAATGGTTTTGCGAAGAAGTGCGTAACGGTGCGCTCTTTAACCGGGCAGCAACAGAGCCGAAAACAGGGAGTCCGACGCGTGGCGGTAAGCCAGAAACAATAGCGGTTCAACAAGGCGAGAAGTGGGTTATAAATGGAAGAAAAACTTTTACAACGATGGCGCCAATACTTGATTATTTTATTATTTCAGCAAGTATCGAAGGCCGAGAAGAAGTTGGTGAGTTTGTCATTCCAAGAAATACGCTCGGTGTATCCATTGAAGAAACGTGGGATAGCGTTGCGATGCGAGGGACTGCTAGTCATGACCTCGTCTTACAAAATGTAGAGATAGAAAGTCGCTTTTTTACGAATGTATTGGGCGGGAAAGTAAAACAAAAGGGTATTGGCTGGTTGCTACATATACCAGCATGTTATTTAGGAATTGCACAAGCAGCAAGAAATTATGCAGTTCAGTTTGCGGGATCATACAAGCCAAATAGTTTAAATCATTCTATTAGTTTATTGCCGAATGTTAGAAGATTAGTTGGAGAATTAGAACTTGAGCTTATGCAAGCTCGCGTCTTTTTATATCAAATTGCGAAAAAGTACGATGAGGCAGAGGATAAACTATCATTACAAGCCGAACTAGCAGCAGTGAAATATGCTGTAACGAATGCGGCAATATCTATTGTAGATAAAGCAATGCGCATCGTAGGAGCAAAAAGTTTATCAGAAAAAAATCCGCTTCATCGCTACTATTTAAACGTCAGAGCAGGATTGCACAATCCGCCGATGGATGATGCCACACTGTCTATATTAGCGGATGCGGCGTTTCGGTCGTAGTTTTTTTAACTTACATTTTATTATTTATGGACAATATAGTTGTTTTGAAAGCACGTGTTTGATTATTAATCAAACACGTGCTTTTTATGTGTACGACGTACCAAATTGAGATGTAGATTTTTGATATAAATGATTATCATGATTCTGTAATTGTTCCTTGATGGAAAAACATTTGCCACCTTCCATCTATCAGTTTCCAAATGGAGCTTCGCAAAGTATTCTGCATTCTAGTTTCATCTCTTACAAGATATGTCGCCAACACAGTATCCGTCGATAAAGGATATATTTCAAAATTAGAAAGAGTCATTTCTCTCACACTAAGTCCGTCTCCACCAACGGAATCCTTTTTATACCAAATGTCTCCCGAACTTCCAAACTCAAAAAAGTTGTCTGCAAGTAGCTTGTCCAGTTCTACGGGATTTGTACGAGTTTTAGGTTCTAATAATTTTTTCTCTAGTTCACATAAATGCTTTTTTAATTCAGAGTGCTTTTTCACGTGATCATCCCCATATATTAATTATCGTACAACAACGAAACTGCTCTTTTTAACTAACGAAAATATTTTTGACTAGTTAGATAATTTGTTGCGTATTATTATAATCCCAGTATAGAAGCGTTGTAAACATTTGTCGTATTTAATCCCAAATTAAAGGTCTTTCCAAGTTTATCATACGTAAATATTGTAAAAATTGACCTGCATGAACTGCATCATGATAGGCAATTCGTAATAGCATGTCGCCTAAATATCTTTGATAGCCAACATCACTTCGATCAATAAGGGTTGAATCTAGCTCAGCGATGCTTATGGATTCAACGTATTCTATGAAGTCAGTAAAGTATAGTTGTGCCAATTCAATTTCTTTTTTTACACAAGTAATTGGCTCGTTATCATACGGGATATGCATGTCATTTATTGAGCCGTTGTTTTTTAAAATCATATGATAGTAAAAAGTTGAGGTCCAAACATGACGAATCATCTCACCAAAGGACATAGCCTCATGATCAGGCTTCCAATTAAGAAAATTATCGGGAAGAGAATTCCATAATTTTTCTGAGCGCCTTCTCGTTTCTTTCAAATTTAATATACTAAGATCAATTGCATTCATAATACATTCTCCTTTACTATTAAACTTAAAATAATTGTATCAATTTAACAGTTAGGGTATCATCGAAATATGAATGTATATCCGAATATCTCATATATAGCTAAACTAATTGCTGAACCTACAAGAGCAATTATCTTAGATTGTTTAATGAACAATCAGGCACTACCTGCTAGCGAATTGGCTTATAAGGCAAAAGTGTCACATCCAACGATTAGTTCTCACCTTTCTAAATTAGTAGAGGGGAATCTACTTACAGTTGAACAACATGGTAGACATCGGTATTATCGACTTGCTAATCAAGAGGTAGCAGAAGTTCTTGAAAAGTTAGGAACAATTGCACCAATAGTCCAAGTTCGGTCTTTAAAACAATCGGATCAACTAAAACGAATTCGTTATGCTCGAACTTGCTATGATCATCTTGCAGGCAGACTCGGTGTAGAGATAACTGAAAAATTACTACATAGGGAATTTATAATTTTAAAGGAAGGAGAATACATTGTAACGGAACAAGGTAAACGATGGTTTCTAAATTTTGGGATAAATATTGAAACGGCAAATATAAAGAGAAGGATATTTGCAAAACCTTGTCTTGATTGGAGTGAACGACGCTACCATATTTCTGGTTGGTTAGGATCTGCAATAGCAAAACTATTTTTTGAACAGGAATGGATTACAAAAACGGATAAAAATCGGGCTGTTCATCTTACCCAAAAAGGTATGAAGTTATTGAAAGACCAATTAGGCATTGACATGGAAGATAAAAAAGGCCATCAAAATACAGTGCCTCCTATCGAGTAAACAGTATTAAATAACCTGAGTTCTATATTTATATAGACTCAGGTTATTTAATTTTTTAAAAAATCCTTGATAATATTTGCGCACGGCAACTTTAACCTCATTTGCCTTACGGAAAGAGGTTAAATGAAAACATAGTAGTTGAGGCAATTCTATTAAATTAGTAATCATATTACTTAAAAATTATGCGTAAGAATATAGTAAATGAAGGGAGATATAAAATGAATAAAATTAAACTGAAAGTATTAAATGTAAGATATGTAGTGATATGTATTTTATTCACTATTATATGTATCCTCACTTCATTCTTCATTTCTAGTAATTCCAGCGTATTTAAATCATTTTATATGAATCAATTATTGGGAACGAATTCTACTAAAGGTCTTATGTATATGATAGGAAGTGAAAATCGTTATTTTGCTGAAGAATTTCATAAAGAAAAAGGACGAGCGTCTTTGGAATCTTTTTTACTGTCACTTTCTACAAACATTAATGTAAATGATCTTCGAAGTTTATTAACTCGAGAACTTCCTAATATGAATCAATTTTATTCGGAAATATTAATTGCTGGGGAAGGAACAGATTATACGAACATTCCGGAAGAATCCAGTGTTCCTTTAGATAACATTAAAGATAAAGGTACTGCTATTGAACACCCAAAGAGTGGGAAAGAAAACAATTCTACTGGTGAAAATTCAAATACACAAAATAACGGTGAAAATAAAGTTTTTATTTATCATACACATAGTTGGGAAGCGTTTATTCCTCTCATTCCAGGTGCTTCGATACCTGATGATGCTTCCAGTACAAATAATGAAGTGAATATTACGTTTGTTGGAAACTATTTAAAACAAAAATTAGAAGAAAAAGGAATAGGTGTTTCACATGATACGACAAATATGAGGGATTTTCTGCGAAATAAAAATTTAAATTGGGCCCAATCCTACAAAGGTTCCCGTCAAATATTACAAGATAAATTGGCACAGGATAAAAATATTATGTTTCCAATGGACCTTCATAGAGATGATGCACGAAAAAATATTACAACAAAAAATATTAACGGAAAGAATTATGCTCGGCTTTATTTTATTTTAGGACGAGAAAATCCTAACTATGAAAAAAATAAAAAAATAGTAACGGCAATAAATTCATATTTAGACGAGAAGTATTACGGTTTAAGCCGAGGGATTTTTATTAAAGATCGTAAAAGCGGGAACGGAGTATATAATCAAGATCTTTCTCCAAATGCATTACTTATTGAAATGGGAGGGGTAGATAATACACCAGAAGAATTGTATGCGTCAGTTGATGCATTAGTAGAAGCATTTAGCCACTATTATAATGGAGTAACGAAGAATAATAATTAAAAAAAAAGGAGTGATACCTAGTCAGAAGTGCTAGGTGTTACTCTTTTTTTGTAGAATATAAAATCACCAATAAACGTCATCGAATGAAAAAAATCTTTCTTTTCATTCTTATTTTTACAGATTTATAGGAGAATGCTAGGTTTCTTATTTTTACTAATGTTATAATAAGAAAAAAGCACGAAAAGAGGTCATCTCATGCTAGAGGTTATTGCAACATGTTTAGAAGATGTGAAACGAATTGAACGAGCTGGCGGGAAGCGAATTGAATTAATTTCATCTTATACAGAAGGCGGTTTAACGCCGAGTTATGCATTTATTAAAAAAGCGGTAGAAGCAGTACATATACCGATTCACGTTATGATTCGTCCGCATGCGAAGTCTTTTACATATACGGAAGAAGAAATTGAAATGATGAAGGAAGATATCATTATCGCGCAGAAATTAGGTGCAGCTGGTGTTGTATTAGGTGTACTAAACGAACGAAATGAAGTGGATGAAGAGAAATTAGCGGATTTACTATCTGTTGTAGATGGAATAAATGTAACGTACCACCGTGCGATAGATGATATAGAAAATCCAGTAGAAGCGATCAGAATTTTAAAGAAGTTTCATAAAGTGACTCACGTGTTAACTTCAGGTGGACAAGGAAATATAGTAGAGAATATTCCGGTGCTTGCAGATATGCAAAAGGTAAGCGAAGGTCAAATTCAACTTGTTGCTGGAGCTGGTGTGACGAAAGAAAATATAAAGCGATTGCTAGATGAAACTGGAATTACGCAAGCGCATGTCGGTACAGCGGTAAGAGAAGGGAAATCATGTTTTTCTGAAATTGATCTTAATTTAGTACAAGAATTAGTTCAAATCATACAATAAACACGTAAGAAAGAGGAGAAACGATGAAGGAAAATACGAAGAAAGAATTATTCTCATGGGCTAAAACGATAGGATTTACACTAGTATTAATCGCTATTATTCGCGGTGTTTTATTTACACCTTCATTAGTACAAGGCGAATCGATGATGCCTACTTTAGAAAATAACGAACGAGTGCTCGTGAATAAGATTGGTTATAGTATAAGTGGATTAGAGCGCTTTGATATTATCGTCTTCCACGGTAAAGAAGGGTACGATTTAGTAAAACGAGTAATTGGTTTACCAGGCGATACAGTTGAGTATAAAAACGATGTGTTATATGTAAACGGAGAAGCGATGGAAGAACCATATTTAAAAGAGTTTAAAGAAAAAGCGGCAGGCCGTGTATTAACTCCAGACTTTACGTTAGAACAAATTACAGGAAAAACGAAAGTGCCAGAAGGCCAAGTGTTTGTTTTAGGAGATAATCGTGAAGTTTCGAAAGACGGTCGTATGTTCGGATTTATTTCAGAAGATGAGATTGTCGGAAAAGGACAAGCTGTTTTCTGGCCGTTGAAACAAGTAAGAGCGTTATAAAGCATGTATGGGAGAAATATTCTTCCGGTGGATTTAAATCACATTTTTTGTAAAACTGAATGTTCATTTAAGAAAGACAGAGGTCATTTTGATTATTATTTTTCAAAATGGCCTCTGTTTATTTGAAGATAGTATTGCAAGGAGGGAATTTAAATGATAATGAAAGAAACAGAAGTTATCTTAAACAGGAAAGGAGCCAGGAAAGTAAACGAAATTCCTAAAGAGGTCTTACAATTACTACAGCAAGGGAAAGTAGAAAGTGTAAATCTAACAGAATGGCTAGCTATAAATCATATTGAACTACTTAAAAATGTCTTACCTTCAATAGGACTCAAGGATAGTTTGGAATGTATAGAAGCTGAATTAGAAAAACAGAACGTTGAAACAGGAATGAAAGTCATACGAATAGCAGGAACTTTATTGGATGAAATTATACTCAAAGAGTATGAAGGAAACAAGGAAGACATACTGTTAAAATTATCTAATCATATTTCAGATAGTGTACGATGTTGGGCAGCATTTATGAATAAAAAATCAAATAACACATTAAAAGATACATTAACGTACATTCGACCTTTTGCGGCGGATCATCATTTTGGTGTTCGAGAAATTGCTTGGATGTCTATTAGAGAAGATCTTTCACAAAATATAGAAGAAAGTGTGGAATTGTTAGTAGAATGGGCAAAAAGTGAGGATGAGAATATTCGTAGGTTCTCTGTAGAATCTATTCGTCCTCGAGGTGTATGGAGTAAACATATTGAAGTATTAAAACAAGAACCTGAAAAAGCACTTCCTATTCTTAATTTACTTAAATCAGATCCATCAAAATATGTACAAGATTCGGTTGGAAACTGGTTAAATGATGCAAGTAAAACGAAACCAGATTGGGTATTGAAGCTGTGTGAAGAATGGGCAAAGGATACTGACATAAAATCAACGAGTAGAATTATTAAAAAGGCTAAAAGAACGATTTTGAAAAATAAGTAATATGTAACTAATAGACTTGTTAGTTGTAAGAAGGAACAATCAATCATGTTAAAAAAGAATATTTCGAATAAGTAGGAGAAGAGCATGTATTAATCAATACATGCTCTTTATATTTTCTTTTATATTAGTGTTATGAATGAAAGTTGATCAAATTTCATTTCAAATCTAAACTTCCGTACTTTTTATTGAAACTTTTATTCTAATAGTTTTGTGGAAACATGCACTTTGGAAAGTGAACCGTCTCTATTTCTAAAAAAAATTTTATATTCACCGTCAGGAAGCCAATCGGTCCAGTGAATATCGAATTCACTTATTGCTTGTTCCCCAGGTTTTAAAGTTCCGTCAATCATCCAAGCACCTTTAGCATTATATAAAGTATAGCTAAAAGGAGAATCACCTGTATTTCGGACAAGAACGCTTAAGTTATCTCCATTAAAATAGTTGAAATTATAAGTGGTTAATCCGAAAAATACAACATCTTCGTTAGTTATGGCACGTTGTTCAATTTGAGAGTTTAGCTTCGTATCCTCATTTGTCGCAAATGTTACATTATAACCTATACAAAAAGATAACATAATAGCAGGAATCACTAGTAGCTTTTTCAAAAGAAACACTCCTTACATTTCGTTTTACATATATTATGATAAATGAAATGCATTGGGAATGTAATAATTTGATGTAAAAATTTAAAAATGCATATAATTATTTACGTTTTTTAAATTACTGACAAATATATCGGATCATGAGCTTGAAAAAAATATTGATAGAATTGAAAGAATATTTTATAATTTTAAATTATATATTTGTTTCGAAATACGGAATTAATGTTCCGGAATTCGGAACAAGAGGGAGATAGAATGAGTATAAATAAAACGGCAGTTAAGACAATGGATATTTTAGAGTTGTTTTATGAGCATGAAGAGCTAAGTTTAACAGAGATGGTCCAGCTTACGAGTATGCCGAAAACATCTGTTTATCGTTTAATTGGCTCGTTGGAAGAAATGGAGTTTTTACAAAAAAACGAGAAGGGGAAATATCGTCTCGGAGTCGTTTTTTTACGATTCGGACAACTTGTTTCACAAAGATTATCCGTAAGAAATATCGCAATTCCTTATATGAAAGAGCTTAGAGATAGTTTAGGGCAGGCAGTTAATTTAATTATTCAAGATGGTAATGATGCGATTTATGTGGAAAAGATGGAAGGTGCTCAGCCTGTACGCGTGTATACAGCGGTTGGAAGAAGAGCGCCACTTTATGCGGGTGCATGTCCGAGAATTTTACTATCGTATTTCTCTGAGGAAGAGAAGCAGAAATACATAGAGGAAACGGATTTAAAACAGTTTGCGGATGGAACCATTGTGGATAAGGAACAATTGATAGAAGTGTTACAAATGGCGAAAAAGGAAGGACACACAATTAGCTACTCTGAGTTAGAAAATCATACAGCCGCTATAGCAGCGCCCGTTTTTTCAAGTGATGGAACGGTTGTAGCGGGGATTAGTATTTCCGGATTAGCAATTGAGTACAGCGAAAGTAACATTTCATATTTTATTGCGAAGGTGAAAGAAACAGCACATCGCATTTCGAAAGAACTCGGCTTTTTGGCATAGAAAGAGGGAGTGGGATGAAATTTTCTGCGTTAGGGGATCAAGCAATTCTTGTTACATTTGGTGAAGAAATTGAGATGGAGACATACGAAAAAGTGCAGCGATTATTTCAAGCGCTGAGACGGCACCCGTTTACAGGAATGGTTGAGTGTGTGCCGTCTTTCACTTCATTAGCGGTCTACTACAATGTATACGAAGTATGGAAGCGAAATGGGAGAAGTGAAGGGCCGTATCATTACGTTTGTCAATATATACAAGAGTTGTGTGATTCATATAAAGAAGAAGTGAATCAAGATGTGAAACATATTTCCATACCTGTTTGCTACGGGGGAGAATATGGACCTGATTTAGAAGAGGTCGCGCATTATAGAGGATTACAGGTAGAAGATGTCATTCGTATACATAGTGAAACAACATATTTTGTGTATATGTTAGGTTTTACACCAGGATTTCCGTATTTAGGAGGGCTATCAAAAGAACTAGAAACACCTAGAAAAGAAACGCCACGGTTGCAAATATCTCCTGGTTCGGTAGGTATTGGCGGAAATCAAACAGGTATCTATCCGCTTGAAACACCAGGAGGATGGAATATTATTGGCCGAACTCCAATATCCTTATTTAATCCAGAAGAAGAAACACCAACATATATTCAAAGCGGAATGTATTTACGATTTATCCCAATAACGAAGGAAGAGTACATATCACTTGAGGGGGCTAAAGAATGGATGTAGAGGTTTTACATGCAGGGATGTTTACAACAGTCCAAGATTTAGGGCGATCTCATTATCAACAATACGGTGTACCAGTTGGCGGGGCCATGGATCAAAATGCACTTCGGATGATCAATATGTTGGTCGGTAATGAAGAGAATGAAGCAGGACTCGAAATGACAATTATGGGACCTAAATTGTTAATTAAAAAAACGACTTTACTTGCGATTGGCGGAGCGGATATGGAACCTTTACTGAATGGGAAGCGTATTCCATTATGGCGTCCCATTTTAGCAGAAGAAGGTAGCATGCTTTGCTTCGGAAAAGTGAAAAGTGGTTGCAGAGCGTATGTGACTTTTGCAGGTGGTATACAAATTGATCGTACGATGGGCAGCAAAAGTACTTACATACGTGCTGCGATTGGTGGTATAGAAGGAAGGATGCTGAAAAAAGGAGATTATTTTCAAATGGGTACGCACTCAGAATTAGCGAGTCGTTTCATTCAAGACTTACAAAAAGATGAGCGAATCAAAACAAAATGGGTAATTAGCAACAGTGTACTGCCAAAGTATATGAAATATCCTAAGCTGCGTGTCATAACTGGTTTTGAATATGATCAATTTACAGAAGAAAGTATAAGGGCATTTTTTACGAAAGAGTATAAAGTATCTAATTACGCTGACCGAATGGGTTATAGAGTTGAGGGAGAAGTTTTAAATAGAGTGGAAGAAAAAGAGATTTTATCGAGTCCCGTTACATTTGGGACCATTCAAGTTCCAAATGGTGGACAGCCAATTATATTAATGGCAGATAGGCAAACGACAGGTGGCTATCCGAGAATGGGCAATATTAGTTCAGTAGATTTACCACTTCTTGCTCAGTTAAAACCGGGGGACTATGTTTCTTTTGAGAAAATTACGCTTGAAGAAGCGGAACAATTGTACATAGAACAAGAAGTAAATATGAATCTATTAAAGAAATTCATCGCTTTACGAGGCTGACATTAGGAGGGAAATATCGTGACGACAATCGATTTAAACTGTGATTTAGGAGAGAGTTTTGGAGCTTATAAAATGGGGAATGATGATGAAATTCTTCCGTTCGTTTCCTCTATAAACGTTGCTTGTGGTTTTCATGCGGGTGATCCGACTGTAATGAGGAAAACGGTCGAAAAGGCACTGCAGCATAACGTAGCAATTGGCGCGCATCCTGGTTTTCCTGATTTAATTGGATTTGGAAGAAGAAATATGAACGTTTCACCAAATGAAGTATACGACTATGTATTGTATCAAATCGGTGCATTAGCCGCTTTTGTGAAAGCAGAAGGCGGGAAAATGCATCATGTAAAACCGCACGGTGCTTTATATAATATGGCAGCGAATAATCCGGAAATTGCAGATGCAATCGTAAAGGCAATTAATCATAGTAATCCAAATCTATTGCTTTACGGATTAGCAAATAGTGAGGCGTTTATACAGGCGGCAGAAAAATACAATGTAACCCTCGTACAAGAAGCTTTTGCTGATCGGACGTATAAGCAAGATGGGACTTTAACGAGCCGGACAGAAGAAAATGCACTTATAAAAAATGAAGACGAAGCGATAAAGCAAGTGCTTCAAATGGTGAAAGAAGGCTTTGTAAGAGCGGTGAACGGAGAGAAAGTGACAGTTCAAGCGCAAACGATTTGTTTACACGGCGATGGAGAGAAAGCGGTTCAATTTGCGGGAAAAATATACAGAACATTCGAACTTAATGGTATTTCAATTTGTGCACCGAAATAAAGTGAAACTTTAATCAGTGGGGAGGTTCATCCCCCGCTGATTATTAGTTGAACCAATCGGGCATTTACGGGCAGTTGACTTCCCATCTAAATTTTTTTGACTTAGTCGAATTTTGAGGTGGGAGTTTTACTGCCCGTTAAAGCGGGATAAAGAATAGGGGGAAGTGCTGGAATGATTAAATTAATCGGGATATTACTTGTTGCAGTGGGCTTTTTATTTAGATTAAATACATTATTAGTAGTTATGGTCGCAGGTATTGTTACTGGTATGGTTTCAGGATTAAGCTTTTATGATGTGATTAGCATGTTCGGTAAATTTTTCATAGAAAATAGATATATGTCTATGCCGATTATATTAACTTTACCGGTAATCGGCATTTTAGAGCGTTACGGTTTAAAAGAAAGAGCAGAAGCACTTATAACGAAATCAAAAGGAGCAACAACTGGAAGAGTATTAATGTCATATTTTACGATAAGAGAATCATCAGCAGCACTTGGACTGAACATTGGTGGTCATGCACAAACAGTAAGACCGCTCGTAGCACCGATGGCAGAAGGGGCTGCGCAAGGTAAATATGGTAAGCTCCCTGAAAAGTTAAGAGAAAAGATTAAAGCAAACGCAGCAGCTGCGGAAAATACAGCTTGGTTTTTCGGAGAGGATATATTTATCGCGACTGGTGCGATTTTATTAATGAAAGGATTCTTCGATTCAGTAGGTATGCATGTCGGTGTGTGGGATATGGCGCTTTGGGGCATTCCAACTGCAATATCAGCGCTTATTGTGAGCTGGATCAGATTTAGAAGGTTTGATAAATATATAGAGAAAACGATGAAATCAAAAGAAAAAGAAGAGAAGGAGGCAATATAAAATGAACATTATCACAATGGATACAATTTATTATGTATTAGGTATAATCGTTGCCTTTATCGCTGTTCGTATTGCATTTGATCGTGAACATCCAAATCGATTTGGTTCTAGCTTATTTTGGGCGTTATTTGCAGTTACATTTTTATTCGGAAATGTAATCCCTTCGTTTTACGTTGGTTGTATTGTGCTCGCTATGGTCGTGTTAGCTTCACTAAACAAAGTAACAAAGTCAGAGGAGAAAGAAGTACCAGTACAAGAACGTGTGAAACATGCTGAGAAATTAAAAAATAAAGTTTTCATGCCTGCACTATTAATTCCTATTTTTACAATTATCGGTACGTTAACATTAGGGAAAATCAAATGGGGAAATGTTTCCCTTGTTGATCCAGATAAAGTAACGCTAGTAGCATTAGCACTAGGGGCATTACTTGCATTCGTTGCAGCGATGCGTATTACAAAATCGAAAATAACAACGCCTGTACAAGAAGGAAGCAGATTATTACAAGCTGTCGGCTGGGCTGTCATTTTACCACAAATGTTAGCAGCACTTGGCGGTATTTTCGCGAAATCTGGCGTTGGACAAGTCGTTTCTGATTTAGTCGGTCAAGTATTACCGACAGAGTATCCATTCGTTGCTGTTATGGCATATTGTTTAGGAATGATGCTCTTTACAGTCGTAATGGGAAATGCATTCGCAGCGTTTGCCGTAATTACTGGCGGAATTGGTTTACCTTTAATTGTACAAATGCACGGAGGAAATCCGGCAATTATGGCAGCACTCGGTATGTTTGCTGGATATTGCGGAACGCTACTTACTCCAATGGCAGCAAACTTTAATATCGTTCCGGCAATGCTTTTAGAGCTAAAAGATAAAAATGCAGTTATTAAAGCGCAAGTACCAATTGCTCTTTCAATCTTTATTATCAACATGTTTATTATGTACGGACTTGTATATCGTTTCTAATTAGGAGGGAAAATTATGAAAACAGTATTATTAACAGGATTCGACCCGTTCGGCGGAGAAAGCATCAATCCAGCTTGGGAAGTCGCAAAAAGTTTGCATGAAAAAACAATCGGAGAATACAAGATTATTAGTAAACAAGTACCAACTGTATTTCATAAATCAATACAAGTTTTAAAAGAATATATAGAAGAACTAAACCCTGAAATGATTATATGTATCGGACAAGCTGGAGGCAGACCAGATATTACGATAGAGCGTGTCGCAATTAACGTTGATGATGCAAGAATTGCTGACAATGAAGGGAATCAACCGGTAGATGTACCGGTTGTAGAAGAAGGACCGGCTGCTTATTGGTCTACGCTTCCGATGAAAGCAATTGTAAAAAGACTGCAAGAAGAAGGTATACCAGCTTCCGTTTCACAATCAGCGGGAACGTTTGTTTGTAATCATATATTTTATGGGCTTATGCATGAACTAGAGAAGCGTGATAAGAAAATAAAAGGCGGATTTATTCATATTCCGTTCTTGCCAGAACAAGCGAGTAACTACCCAGGCCAACCGAGTATGTCACTTTCTACTATTCGTAAAGGGATAGAATTGGCAGTTGAGGTAACGACGACAGTTGAGGTGGATATTGTGGAAGTTGGGGGAACTACGCATTAAGTAAGATGTTGGGGTAGTACCGAAGTGCGTATGTAGTTGTTATTTTTGTTTGGAGGAAAGATGTATCGTTAGCTTGATAATGATAGGATAAATTGCACATTTTAAACTCTCTCATTTTCACGTATAATTATTATAAGAATCTGAATTTTAAAAATCGAGGTGGATATCTTGAAAAGTTTTGGTATGTTAGTAATCTCTACCGTGCTTTCGGCGGGCCTATTATATTATAATGCTCAATCCTTTTATAATAGGTTTGCCTCTGGAAATATATATTACTGGGTAAACGGTATCCTAGCAGTTATCTTCTTTGTATTCCTTTACAAAAATGCAAAAGATATCATCAAGAAAAACTATATAAAATAAGGAAGTTTAAAGAGTTCTTTATACAAAGACAACACCTCCTGTAAACAACTGGTATAATAATTATAGGAAAATACATAGAGGTGATTTTTGTGCAATTTGAAGAAGTACGTTCAATTTTAGAAAAAGCGAAGAAAATTACAGTGTTAACAGGTGCTGGTGCAAGTACGGAAAGTGGTATACCAGATTTTCGTTCAGCAAATGGATTGTATGCTGATGCAAATGTGGAGATGTATTTATCAAGGGGATATTATAATAGAAGCCCGAAAGAATTTTGGAAGCATTATAAAGAAATATTTCAAATTAATACGTTTCATCAATATAAACCAAATCGTGGCCATCGCTTTTTAGCTGAATTAGAAGAACAAGGGAAAGACATTACGATTTTAACGCAAAATATTGACGGTTTACATCAACTAGGCGGTAGTAAGCATGTCTTTGATTTACATGGAACACTTCAAACAGCACATTGTCCAAAGTGTAAAGCGGGATATGATTTGCAGTATATGATTGATCATGAAGTGCCTCGCTGCGAGAAGTGTAATTTCATTTTAAATCCAGACGTTGTTTTATATGGAGATACATTGCCGCAATATCAAAATGCGATAACACGTTTATATGAAACAGATGTGCTTATCGTTATGGGAACGTCATTAAAAGTACAACCCGTCGCTTCATTCCCGCAAATCGCAAAGAGGGAAATAGGAGCAACGACCATTTTAGTAAATGAAGAGTTAACAGGGCAAGAATATAACTTTGATTTTGTTTTTCAAAATAAGATTGGTGAATTTGTTGACGGGTTATCTTCAATGAAATAAGTTATCGGAAAAACTGAGGTATTCACCTCAGTTTTTTATTTGGGGAATCACAGTTTAAAGCATTTCGATAATGTAGTAACCACATCTCTATAATTTATAAAAAAGTGTTTCGTAGGTAAAACAGCAGAGTAAGAAGTAATATTATCTTTAGTAAATACACAATCGTCATAAAGTAAGCTGATATGTAGCTGTTGTAAAGGTTCTATTTCATTTTTCTTTAAGTATAAAACTAAGTCATTATAAAGTTGCGTGCTATACTCACTTACAGACCATTCTAATGAAAGCTGACCTGCTATGCTAGTCCACCATACTTTAAAACTACATACTAATTCTTGAAAGGAGTCTTCACTACATAATTGAGTGTCAAAAAGCTTTTCATAAAAGATATGGTTTTCCTCATAAAAAATTTGTAAATCATATCGGTCGTTAGCAATTTGTTTACGAAGTGTATACCATAATTCTTTGAAATTTGCTTCAAAATCAGTGGAGAAATTTACTTGTTTTGCTATGTAAGGAAACCTTAAATTTTCTTTATTCTCTTTTTGGTTGAGATAAATATTTTGAATATAAATCATAAAGTTTAAACAATATGACGTATTAGTAAGTATTGTAAATGAATCTGTCATTTCATTTTCTCCTTAGTAGTGTCTTTTATTATTAGTATACAAATAAATGTAAATGAATGGTGTGAAAAAACAATTGTATACACTCTTTCTTTTAGAATAACATTCATGTTATTCCTTAATAAGGGAATGGTAATAAATAGGTTATGAAATTAAAATACTGAAAATTAAATCTTTTATTTCTTTAGTAATTAATATAAAATTCTATATATATCATATAAATAAATTTGATACATAATGGTTCTGTGTAGAAATGTTAATAGAATGAAGCGAGGGAGCGAAATGAGACAGAAAAAGGAGCAGAAGAAACAATCGAAAAAGAAAAAGACTCATATTCCATTTCGATTAAATGTACTATTTTTTATCGTCTTTCTTTTATTTTCAGCTATTATAATTCAATTAGGTAAAGTACAAATCATTGATGGAGAAACGTATAGAAATGAAGTGAACAAAAAGGAAGATGTAACGGTAAGCACACCTGTTCCTAGAGGGAAAATGTTTGATCGGCAAGGTCAAGTGATTGTAAATAATAAACCACTACGAACCGTTACATATACGAAAATGAAAGGAGTAGATTCGAAAGAAGTTTTACAAGTAGCAAGAAATTTAGCCCAGCTAATAGAAATGTCGCCAGAAGATATAAATAAGCTAACAGAAATAGATAAAAAAGATTTTTGGATGCAGTTAAATGAAAAGCGAGCAGCAGAAAAAGTAACGAAAGAAGATGAGAGTGTATTTAGGAAGCAAGAGATAGAGGGGAAAGAATTAGATAAAAAAGTTGAAGAGTTGCGCCGTGAAAGAATTACGCAAGAAGAATTAAGCGAACTATCAAAAGAGGATCTAGAAGTACTAGCAATTAAAAATAGGATGAATGCGGGATATAAAATGACGCCGCAAATTGTTAAAAAAGATGTAAGTCAAAATGAATATGCAATCGTAAGTGAAAGATTGGCAATTTTGCCAGGAGTGGATACGACAGTGGATTGGGAACGTGAATACCCAAATGATAAAATACTTCGTTCCATACTTGGTAGCGTATCTACTGAAAATGAGGGCTTGCCAAGAGAGCAGTTAGATTATTATTTAGTACGTGATTATAACCGAAATGACCGTATTGGTAAGAGTTATATCGAGAAACAGTACGAAGATGCATTACATGGAACGAAAGAACAGTCTAAAAATATTACGGATAAAGCGGGAAATATTATTCGGACAGAAAAAGTAACTGAAGGAAAAAGTGGAAATAATTTAATGTTAACAGTGGATATGGAGTTACAGAAAAAAGTAGAGGAAAGTCTTGAAAAGAATTTACGAGCATTTCACTCTGCAGAGCCGATGATGGATCGTGCGTTCGTTGTAATGATGAATCCGAAAAACGGGCAAATTTTATCAATGGGTGGAAAGAAAATTGTAAGTAAAGATGGCGGCATGCAAATAGAAGACTTCGCTTTAGGAACGATGACAAGTTCTTATGAGTTAGGGTCAACTGTGAAAGGGGCTACGTTATTAGCCGGATATCAAACTGAAGCGATTAAACCGTATACGCACTTCTTTGATGCACCAATGTATTTTAAAGGAAGTTCTAAACCAAAGAAATCGTGGAAAGACTTTGGTGATATTGATGATTTAAGAGCTTTACAAGTTTCATCGAATGTTTACATGTTTAACACTGCTTTAAAAATGGCAGGTATAAATTATGTACCAAACAATCCGTTAGACATTAAACTAGAGACATTTAATAAAATGCGCTACTACTTTAGACAGTTCGGATTAGGTGTACCGACTGGAATTGACTTGCCGAATGAATCGATTGGTCAAATGGGTAGAACGGATAACATACCTGGTTTTTTACTTGATTATGCGATTGGACAGTACGATACATATACGCCGCTGCAACTTGCTCAATATATTTCAACAATTGCAAACGGCGGTTACCGAATGAAACCACAAATTGTACAAGAAGTGAGAGAGCAACCACATAAACCAGAGGATGTTGGAAAAGTTGTTCGCTCTATTGAACCGGTTATTTTAAATCGAGTGGATATGGACACTTCATATATTAATCATGTAAAAGAAGGATTTAGAAGAGTTTTTCAAGAAACTGACGGGACAGGTACGGGGACGTTTAAAGGATTACCGTATAAACCAGCTGGAAAAACAGGAACAGCTGAAACAGTATATGGTGGAGAAAGTGATATTGGAAGAGATGAAAACTATAACCGAAAAAAATGTTATAATTTAACTCTTGCCGGTTATGCACCATATGATGCTGATCCGGAAGTTGCTTTTTCAGTTGTTGTACCTTGGGTGAATGATGACAAATCCGGAATTAATTCTGCGATTGGTAAAGAGATTTTGGATGCGTATTTTGAATTGAAAGCGAAAAGAACGGGTGGAAATCCAGTCCCAGTAGAACAACAGAACAAGCCACAGTAAAAATAGTATCACTGCATGGAGACTTATTGTGCAGTGATCTATTTTTTGAGTTAAAAAGCGTTTAAATAAGGTGGGAATGGATATGAAACAGGAGATGAAAAGAGGCTGGGGGAAATACATACTCTTCGTGTTTGTTTTGGTAGTGGCCTATCATTCTTTTACTTTATGTAAAGTGGAAGGGAAATCGATGCAACCAACTTTATATGAAGAAGACTACGTATTTGTAAATAAAGCAGCAGTACATTTTTCTAATTTAGAGCACGGAGAAATTGTCATTATAAAGGAAGAGGATGAGTCGAAATATTATGTAAAACGAGTAATAGGACTTCCTGGTGACGTAATTAGCATAGCGAATGGATCAGTATATGTGAATGATAAAAAGCAAGAAGAACCGTATACAAATAAAGATTTATTCAATAATACGCAAGTGTTTTATAACTTTCAAAAGACAAAAATCCCGCCAAATAAGTTATTTGTAATGGGTGATAATCGTGAACTTAGTAGAGATAGTCGAAACGGCTTAGGGTATATTGAAGAAGATAACATAATAGGCAAAGTGGAATTTGTATATTATCCTTTTTCAAAAATGAAGATCATAGAATAAGTGGGGCTTTATATAACCCCACTTATTAAAGTTTCACTTTATCTTCTTTAAATAACCTTTTGGATTAAATGATATGAAAAATTTATGTTTAGATTCATCGATTATGAAGTTGTTATTTTTAGCTAAAAACTCTTCTACAGCTTCCATTGGACCAGGGCCCCAATCAGGAGAGAGTGGATTTCCGTTAATACTTGTATCTTCTACAATCAAGTAACTGCCTTTTGTTACAATAGATTTATAAAGTAACAGTTCTTTTGAGACATGCTCTTTACTATGATCAGAATCTAAAATAACTAAAATCACATCATCAGGTTTGCGCATATTTAAAATTGTTTGGACGGCCTGTACAGAAACAGAAGAAGCTGTTACATACGTAATTCGATCATGTGATGGTCGATTTGGTTGAGGGAATATATCGATAGTAAGTACATGACCTTTTCCAATTAAATCTAATAAAGAAGCTAAATACAGTGCGCTACCACCATAACACGTACCGCATTCAATAATTAAATCGGGTTTTAATTCGTAAACAATTTCTTGATACAAAAAAAGGTCAGAGGGAAGTTTGAAAATGGGGACACCGAGCCAGTGTGTGTCATGTAACCAAACGTTGCTGTCGTAATAAAGTTTTAGAAATTCATTGCTTATAGTATCGATGTTAATTCTCCTTTCTAAAAAGGATTCTTTCGCTTTACGTAAAGTGTTTACGTATGAAAGTTGTACTATATATTATGTAGTAAGGAATTGTAAGGCGAGTGTTTTTACTTAAAAATAAGCTAAATAACTCATTTGTAAATGAAAGAGAATGGACATATGTATAAGTACACAATTTGCTTCAAAAGAAATGGAAAAAATTAATAAAGCGAAGGTAACAGGAAAGATAACGCACGAGCAACTTATTACATTAGCTGATGCGATCGCAAGGCGTGAACTTACTTAACAATCTAAAAGGCACCACAAACTTTTGCTAAATAAACGGGAAAAAAGAGATGGTAGATCCAACTCTCAGACTGTAGACAAACTATTTTTTTGAGGGTTCAGATGCTACAAAATAGTTTGTTTCTTGCTTTATGGCTAATTTATCCAACAATATATATACGTAGTACGTTCTATGCTACAATTTACTATAAGTGAGGAAGGTGTCTTATGAAAATATCTGTTTATGTTGCAAGTGCATTTAGCAAGGGTCATAAAGGCGGAAATAAAGCAGGAGTGGTATTTATGGAGAATACATTGACCACTACTCAAAAAATGGCAATAGCCAAACAACTGGGCTATGCGGAAACCGCATTTATATCAGAATCTAAAGTTGCTGATTATAAAATTGAGTATTTTACACCAAAAGAGGAAGTTGATTTATGTGGTCATGCGACAATTGGCTCTTTTGCGATACTGATGCATGTAAATAAACTTTTCAAGAATCGCTATACGATTGAAACGAACAGCGGTGTTCTTACTATTACCATAAAAGATGACATCATATTCATGGAACAAAACGAACCGATATTTTATGATGTTATATCTCCAAATGAGTTTATCGACTGCTTTGACATTAAAGATATAGACAATACATACCCAATTCAAATTGTCTCTACGGGCTTAAAAGATATTTTAGTTCCTATAAAAAGCGAAACACAATTACATACACTGGAACCTAATTTTGAAAAAATTAAAGAAATCAGCAAGTATTATAATGTTGTCGGGATGCATCTATATACTTTTAATGACAATCGAATTATATGCAGAAACTTTGCTCCGCTATATGACATTAATGAAGAAGCAGCGACTGGAACTTCAAATGGTGCATTAGCTTGCTATCTTTATGAACAGCACTACTTACAAAAAGAAGACTATGTATTTGAACAAGGTTATTCTTTACACTCGCCTTCCGAAATATTAGTTAAATTAGCAACCGATAGCCAGAATAAAATAGAAAAAGTTTATGTTGGCGGCAAAGGCTATTACTGTGAAACGAAGTATTTAAATTTAGAAAATATTGAGTGAAAATAAAAAAAGAGATGGTAGATCCATCTCTTTTTCATATGCTCCATGATTAACTACGAATCGCCTTAATCATAAAACGATGTTGCTTCACATCAAAATAACCTTTTTGTAAGATGATTTCATGTATACGATATAATTCCTCATAATACCTTTCAACAGTGAAATCAGGAATTTGCCAAGGAATCGCTTTTAAATAATAGACGATAGCGCCAATGTCATAAAAGCGTTGAAAAGGGAACTCTTCTATTTCTTCTAAAATAGTAAATCCATTTTCATTTAACTCACAACATGCAGTTTCAAGCGACCAACTTACAAATTCGCTATTTAGCGGCGTGTTAAACTGCTCATTAAGTTCCGCGCAATCGAGACCGCCAACTTGTTGGGTAAGAAATATTCCATTAGGAGCAAGGAGTCTGTTTACCTCAGAGGCAGCATATGATTCATGTTGATTTATGATTAAATCAAACTGACTATCTTGAAATGGTAAAGTAGTATCATCCGTTACCTCTACAACTGTAACCCCTAAAGGTTCTAATTTCTTCCGAGCGATTGGCACGTTTGGAGTGTATCCCTCAGTCGCATAAATAGTTGACGGGAACGGTTGTAACTTAGATAAAAACTCTCCACCGCCAGTCCCCATATCGAGCATTGATTCTACATGCTGCATAAGCTGGAAAGCAGTGCTGCCGTACGACCACGATAAAGGCTCGCTCTTCATTCGAACCGTTTCTGAAATGAATGAGAAATCCCAACCGCTAAAATTTGTATTAGCATTTTCTAATAAGGTAAAAAATAATGGATCACGTTTCATAATTGTATCCTCCTATTTTGTAAGTAAATGATATGATGAGAAAAGAAAAAAAGGAGGACCTCTTATTAAAGGGGAACGGTTTTACGTTTCATGTTCGAATAGATTCATATAAATTTGCTCCTTGTGAGAATGGTAATTTATATATTCGGGATAATCGAGTGGAAATCCTTTGGAATTATTAGGGAAGGTAGTTGCGTAATGAAAAACTGGATAGAGTTTACGGACAAAGAGGATGATCAGATTTGGGACAAGGTATATAGTGAACTTAAGTTTTCACCAAGTGTTTCTATATTCCCATCATTTAAGGTGCCAAGTCCTTTTGTTACATATGATATTTCTCATTGCTTTGGAGAATCGATAGATATAAATATATATAGCGATCTGGAAGATAAAGCGTTACAAGCTTTTCAAGAAATTACAGCATCAAATGAATATATTATGGCACTGGATTGGCAACATGAGTGTTATTGGGTGAATCCACATTTTGAGTTTGAAAGAAATGAATTTGATGAGTGGATGATACCGGTATTTCCGAATGGAGATTACTCCTTCTTTATTCAGAAAGACTTTAAGTGGGGCTATTTAGGCCACCCTTGGGAGGAGAGTATAGCGTTATTTGGAAAAGAACTTATAGAAAGCTTTGAACGAAATAAGCCGGAAATGTTTCAAAATATTTTAAGACAAGGATAACATTTGAAAGCGAAAAACGCTTATACTTCATTTTTGAAACATAAGCGTTTTTGTTTAAAATACTCAAAAAGAAAAATCCTTTGGTAAAGTATCATTTTTTATCACCGTTCTTAACCCATGTTTTATAATCCAAGGGTTAACAGGATGCTGTTTATCACGTAACTGCTGCAACCATTGAAAAACGAGTTCTTTATCTTCTTTCGTAATATCGTTAATATGATTGGCTACAGATTTTTGGACATATTTAGAAGGATCATTCATTAATGGCTCAAGAAGTTGTAAATTGTTCTTAAAGTCATCTTTCAGAGCTCCTATTTTTTTAGCCCAAGGAAGCCTTGGTCTTGTACCTTCGGAAACTAATCGCCTAATGTGGTTGTTTTCGTCATGAATCCACTGTTGTAATACGCCCAATGTGTCTTCATGGTATGTTTCAAGAAAAGGACGTATGGCATATTCAGCAGTATTCCTTTTTGTTATTTCATACATGGCGTTACATGAGGATTCAAAATCGTTAAGCCCATATTTTTCAACGTATTTTGCAATAGGCATGTACATATATCCGTTTGTAAATGTACCTACTTCTGTTGTATTTTCTGGTCCCAATGTTTTCAGTAAAATATGTATTGCTTCATTAAAATCTTTTTGTAATGCAGTATGTAATTCATCTGCTATTACTTCAATACGCTGCTTTAACTCTAAATTTTCAACTTTACATGTTACAGAATCTACAAAGATTCTTTTAGAGAAAGTAGGATCGTGCTTACAAATAGAATCAGCCATTTTTTCTGCTAATTCTTCATTAAATAAAAATTTTAACGGAACATATTTACCCATTTCTCCACCTCATTGATCAGTTAAAAACAATTTTTATTTTTTAATCGACAATCCATAAACTAAAGTCTCACTCGGAGTCGTAATACTAAAACCAGTCGTCTTATAATCAAGTTTCACCGTATCACCAGTGTAGTCTTTCGTAAATGAATCCATTTGTACGATAAAATCAGCATCTTCATATACAACGTCATCTGCATTATATGTATCCCAAATTAAATCCACATCAACGAAAATACTACAAGAGTTTGTCATTGTCCCTCTAATGCGAATGATCTTTTTCTCTTCGCGCTCTAATCTATGTATAGCTACTTTTGCTTCATCAGTAATGCGAATGTTCATGATATCCCAACCTTTATGTATATTTCCTTTATTATTGCAAAAACAGGAGAAATAGGGAAGGGAGAACATGCTCATCGAGCTAAGATTAAGTAAAATTCCGTTTAACTAGATTTTTTCGGTTTTCTAAAGAATTGATATTAATTATCTAAAAATCTGCATACCAAATAAACCTGGATAAGGTGAATTTTGTACAAGTTGTTGAAGAATATGTGGAGATAGATATCGCTGTAGTTATTCAGCGAACAAATGAAACTCATCTTGAATCGATAGATTCATACAAAACGCCATCCTTTCTGTATTTTTCTACAAAAGAATAACGCTTTCTATAAATTATAGGTATAAATTCATCTTAGGTTGATAGTAATGTAACATGCCCCTTATAGGGGGGGGTTACAATTGAATAAATTAAGAGAAGTTGATATTTTAAGGTGTGACTGCATTTTATAATGAAAAAGTGTGGCTTTTTGACTTTTGGTGTACGGATAATTATTATAATTTCCCACCAATAAAAGTTTATGTCAGAGCTACCAAGGAGAGATCATACGATGTCCGAGAAGATGCATGCTGACGAATTGGAAATTGAAGAGCGACTTGTGCGTCGTTTGCTTGTGGATCAGTTCCCCCGCTGGGCAGAGTTGCCCCTTCGCAAGGTAGAGCCAGTTGGAACGGTAAATGCGGTTTTCCGACTTGGCGACGAATATTCCATTCGGCTAGCGAGAAGGGAAGGACCGACGACACCAGGAGGACACGAGTTCCAATGGCTACCAAAACTCGCGCCATTAGTTCCGCTTGAAATCCCTGTACCTATCGCTCAGGGGCGCCCAAATAATGACTACCCATGGTTTTGGGAGATACATTCGTGGCTGAGGGGTGAAACGGCGCCGATAGAGGCGATTGACGAGATTCAGGCAGCACGCGATCTCGCAGGGTTTGTCCTAGCACTGCAACATGTTGATCCAACGGGTGGGCCGTTAGGACGTGGCATTCCTTTGGCACAACGGGACAAAGACTTCCGATATTGGCTAGCACGATTTAATGGCGATCCCGCGGTGTCTGCTGTATGGGAGTCGGCTCTTTCTGTGACTCCGTGGAACGGTCCACCTGTTTGGCATCACGGCGATCTAGATGCACGTAACTGGCTCGTACGCGATAAGCGTATTAGCGGTGTAATTGATTGGGGGATGATGGGTATAGGTGACCCTGCGTGTGATGTAATGGTCGCGTGGAAGTTGCACTCGCCAGAGGCGCGCGATGTGTTCCTTGATGCTATCCGTACGGACGATGCTACATTGGCAAGGGCCCGTGGATGGGTCGTATCACAGGCAGTTGCGATCCTTGCCTACTACACGCCGCAAAACAATCCAATTTTGTACAATGAGGCGAAATCCTGGCTAGACCTAGTACTAGATCAAAAGTAATTCAGTGATTTTAATGAAAGAATAACGTTTTTTTCATTTTTGAGGAAATTCGTCTCCTTAACTTGATGGGCATGGGGAGGGAGAAGCACCGGAATAAAAAAACGAGCAAACAAATTTGTTTGCTCGTTTCACTTTATTTCAATTCACATTTATCAAGAGGAATTACTTTCGTTTTCTTCGTAAATTTATATCCTAACCATAATACTAAGAAGAGTGGTAAACCAATGTAAGAAACGAGTACACCGTTCCAATCGATTGCTTCGCCCATAAATGCGCCGTAGTTTTGACCTAAAATGACGATGATACAAAGTACAAATGCGAAAATTGGACCGAATGGGAACCATTTTGCTCTATATGGTAAGTCTTTTAAATCTTTACCTTGTGCGATATATGCTTTACGGAAACGGTAATGACTAATTGCGATTCCGACCCATGCGATAAAGCCTGACATTCCAGATGCGTTTAATAACCAAATGTATACAACACCGTCGCCGAATAAGGAAGCAATGAAAGCGATACTACCGACAATTGACGTTACGATTAATGCGTTAACAGGTACACCGCGGCTGTCTAATTTGCCTAAGAATTTTGGTGCTTTACCTTGGCGAGCTAAGTCCCAAAGCATACGAGTTGATGCATACATACCAGAGTTACCAGCAGACAGTACTGCCGTTAAAATAACAGCGTTCATAACAGAAGCAGCAAAAGCAACACCAGCTTTTTCAAAAATAAGTGTAAATGGACTTACTGTTACATCACTTGCAGCAAGGCTTTCTGTTGTATAAGGAATTAATAAACCGATAACGAGAATCGCAAGAATATAGAATAAAAGAATACGCCAAAAGATAGAACGAATCGCTTTCGGAATACTACGCTCTGGATCAGATGTTTCCCCAGCAGCAACTCCTAACAATTCAGTACCTTGGAATGAGAAACCAGCTGCCATAAATACACCGATGATTGCCATGATGCCGCCGTTAAATGGTGCATCTGCAACAGTGAAGTTTTTGAAGCCAACAGTTTCGCCGCCCATAATTCCAAAAATCATCATAAAGCCGACAATTAAAAAGATAATAATAGTAACGACTTTAATAAGTGCAAACCAATATTCAGATTCACCAAACCCTTTAACAGATAAATAGTTTAAAAGGAAAATAATAGCTAAACATAATCCGCTCCAAATGAGGGAAGGGGTATCTGGGAACCAAAATTTCATAATTAATGTTACAGCAGCGAGTTCAGCAGCAATTGTAATGGCCCAGTTATACCAATAGTTCCATCCAAGTGCAAAGCCAAGGGACGGATCAACAAATTTTGTTGCGTATGTGCTAAAAGAACCGGTAACAGGCATGTAAGCAGCGAGTTCAGCTAAGCTTGTCATTAAAAAGTAAACCATAATCCCAATTGCGGCGTATGCAACTAATGCACCGCCAGGACCAGCTGAATGGATGACACCACCGCTGGCAAGAAATAATCCGGTACCAATTGTACCACCGAGAGAAATCATCGTAAGGTGCCTTGATTTTAAACTACGTTTTAACTCACCTTTTCCTTTTGTAGTTTGCGTTTCAGAGGTAGTTTGATTCGTTGCGCTATTCATGTTCAACACTCCTTTTCTTGTAAGATAGGAAGGAGCGGGGGAGAAAAATACAAAAAACCGCCAAAGGAATTTGGCGGAACGTTTCACAAATAACCACCCCATCATACCCTTCCGTTAAGATAGCACCCCACGTTTACACGGTAATTTTGTAAACGTGACAGTTCTGTTCCTTTCGGAGACAGCCCCAGCTCATATTTCCAGAGAAGAAATAGAAACTTCGGCAACTTTTCCTTTCAAACGGAGTCGGTGACATTCTCTGCGTCTCGTCCGTCTTATTATTAAAAGTCGCAACCTCTACCTCATCGGATTGATGAGGATTTGATATATTGCTAAGATTTTTAATATATGGCAATTGTAATGACTTTCTGAATATATTGCAAGATATTTTGTTAGGAAAAGTCAAAAAATATCGGTTATTGTTTAGGAAACGCTTGCAAAACTCCACCCGAACCTACTGTTATGTAACAAAAAATAAAGAAAGAAATTGTTATACAAATGTTTCGCAAAAAATATTGAAAAACCCTTTAAAAATAAAAGAAAATTCTGAAAATATAATTCGACATAACTATTAAAATAGGATTATTCCTTAAATTCGTTTCAAAGAATAAGTATAAATCTGATAAATAGAATGAATATTCTTTTTATTTCTGATAAAATTGAGGTATTGTTTAATTGAAAAGGAGAAATTAACATGAAATTAGAAACAGAAAGGCTCTATATAGTGCCGAGTACAGAAGAGAGTATGCAAGTTGCTAACGAGCAAGGATTTAATAGTGGTCCACATATTGTAGGGCATGTAGAAACTGTAAAACAAGATGCGGCTTTATTACCTTGGGGAGCGTGGTATGTCATTCGAAAAGAAGATGACATCGTTCTAGGTGATATAGGGTTTAAAGGGAAACCAAATGAGGAGCATACAGTAGAAATTGGTTACGGATTTGTTGAGAAATATTGGAATAAAGGGTATGCGACAGAAGCTGTAAGTGAACTAATAAATTGGGCTTTTCAAACAGGAGAGGTAGAAACGATTATTGCAGAGACACTTCTTGAAAATAACAGCTCGATTCGTGTATTAGAGAAATTACATATGAAAAGAGTAGGCACTACAGAAACGATGATCAATTGGAAAATAGAAAAATAAAAAATACCGCTCGAAATATATCGGGCGGTATTTTTATCGTTATGGTAGCATTTGTTTTTGATCATTCGGATATTCGGCTGTCGATGCATTAGAACGATTAGAATGATTGCGAACAGCGATGAAAATAGAAATAATAACGACAAGACCAACTGCCACGTAAGAAAGTGAAATAATAGTTGGATCCACTTTAAATGTAGTAAGCAGTGTACGAATGTTTGTAAAGATTATAAGGCCCCCAACTAATACGCCAAGTAAATGAGAAGGAACGATGCGTACTAACCATGCGGCGATTGGTGCCGCAACGATACCACCAAGCATGAGAGAAAATACCCAAACCCAACTTACTTGTTCCCAGCCAAGTGAAATGAAAAATCCGATTGTTGCAGCGAGTGAAACAGGAAACTCGCTCGTATCTACAGATCCGATAACTTTTCTAGCTTCATTTCCTCTTGCCAGAAGTACAGGTGTTGTAATCGGTCCCCAACCACCACCACCAGTTGAATCAACGAATCCAGCAAATAAACCAAGTGGAACAAGTTGTTTTGCAGACATACGTTTTTTTGAAGTGACAATTTGTTTTTGAATGAGGAATCGTAATAAAATATAAACCCCTAAAGTAAATAAAAATACGGAAATGTACGGTTTAATTACATCACCAGGTAAATTGCTTAAAAAACATGCCCCAATAAATGCGCCAATTGCTCCTGGTAATGTAAGTCTGGAAACGGTATATTTATCCACGTTTCCAAATTTGATGTGTGATGCACCAGAAGCGGCAGTTGTAACAACTTCAGCTAAATGAACTGATGCAGATGCAACGGCTGGTGCAATACCAAACATTAATAAAAGTGAGGTAGATGTTACCCCGTACGCCATTCCAAGCGCTCCATCGATTAATTGAGCGAAAAATCCGATAATAGCAAAGACAATTAATTTCTGCATAAATAATCCCCCTGTAATAATAAATGAAAAAGACACTTTTCCCGTATGAGAAAAGTGCCTTTGGTTTTTCCAATCAGCAATAATTAAATTTGTTTCATTATAATACATATTAATCGTATAAATCAACTAGGTATTAAAGTTTTTGAATTGAATGAAAGAAAAATAAAATATACAATAAAAGGATGGAGAGAAAGGGGAGAAAGACATGTTACGATTTGATCATCTCGTACACGCAGTACATGGTACACCAGAGGAAGCGGCAAAACAAATGCAGGAGCATGGATTTCATACTGCAGTAGGCGGAGAGCATACGACTTGGGGTACTTGGAATAGTTTATGTTATTTTGATTTATCATATATAGAATTTTTAGCAGTTCAGCATGAAGAAAAAGCGAAGAAAGCAGAAAACCCATTAGTACAAGAAACGGTAGTGAAATTACAAGATGGAGAAGGAATGTTACAAATCGCAATTCGAACAGATGCAATTGAAGAACTAGCAGTTAAGTTTAATAAACATGGATTACATACGATAGGACCATTTGAAGGGAAACGAATGAGAAAAGATGGTCGCCTTTTAGAGTGGAAAATGTTATTTGTAAAGCAAGAAGAGAATGGGCCGAAATTGCCTTTCTTTATACAGTGGAATGAAACGGATGAAGAAAGAAGAAACGATTTACGCAACATAGGAACTATCACTAAACATAAAAATAACGTACAACAAATTGAAACGATCCATTATGCAGTGAAAAATGTTCGAGAAACAGTACAGAAATGGAAAGAAGTAATGGAGCTAAATACAAGTCCGGTCGTGAAAAATGAAGAATGGAATGCGGAATGTCAAAGTGTAGTGTTTGGTGACATTCATGTGCAGTTTTGTGAAGCAATTGGAGAAGGGCTAGTACTAGAACGATTGAAGCATCGTGGCGAATATCCATTTGCAGTGGAGTTTACAGGAGAAAATAAACGAAAGCATGAAGTGTTAGGTAGTTTGTACATATTTTGATAGAGGTGAGTTTTGTGGAAGAAATGCTTAGAGCGATAGAGAGAAAACTAGAATGGCCTCGTATTGTAAAGTGTACAGCTATTTCAAAAGGTTTTTCACATGAAAAGAAATATAAAATAGAATTAGAAAACAGAGTAACATATTTTGTAAAAGTATGTGATGCTGTAAACTTTGAACGTAAACAAGAAGAATATACATATATGAAACAATTAGAGTTATTACATATTCCAACACCGAAGTTAATTCATTTCATAAAGCTTGAACAAATAAATAAATGTGTTCAAGTATTTGAATGGATACAAGGTGTAAATGGTGAAGAAGGTTTAGGGAAGCTATCAGTGGAAGAACAGTATCATGCGGGAAGAAAAGCAGGGGAAGTATTAAAGAGGATTCACTCAATTGAAAAAGAAAGTGCAAGTAATAAATGGGAAACGGTTCGATGGAATAAATACGAAAGATATGTAGAAGCGTTAGCAAACTATGAAATAGATTTCCTTGATTTGAAGCCAATATTAAGATTTGTAGGGGAGCATAAACAATTATTGAAAAATCGTCCAATCACATTTTTACACGATGACTTCCATCCAGCAAATAGTATGATTCATAATAAGGAGTTTATCATAATCGATTTTGGTGGATATGATTTTGGCGATCCAATACACGATTTTTATAATGTAGCGATTTTTACGACAAGAATAAGCAAACCCTTTGCGGTTGGACAAGTTCACGGATATTGCGGAGGTGAACCATCGCTTCATTTTTGGAAACTGTACTCCTTATATGCAGCAATGACATTCCCAGCGGATATCGTATGGACAAACCGAAGCACGCCTCATTTAGTAGATGATATGAAGGAAAGATTGAACGGAATTTTAGAAGGTCATAATCATTTTTCATCCTATATTCCAAAATGGTATCAATCACAACATGCGGATATAATAAACAATAAGTAATGGAGGGATTCATTTGGATAAAATAGCGGTAATTTCAGATATACATGGTAATATTCCAGCATTAGAATCTGTGCTGCAAGATATTAAAGTAAGAGGAATTGAGCGCATCATCTGTCTTGGAGATTTAGTCGGAAAAGGTCCTCATTCTAGCGAAGTGATTGAAATCATTCGTAAAGAATGTGATGGAGTTGTAATGGGGAACTGGGATGATTTTATTACAAAACCGACTGAATTTGAAGCGTTAAAATGGCATCAAAAACAACTATCGGAAGAACAAAATGACTATTTAAGAAGCTTACCATTTTCAATCGAATTTTATATGAGCGGCAAACTCATTCGTATGTTTCACGCTTCACCGAGAAGTTTATATGAAAGAATTCAACCACACGCTTCAAGAGAAGAGCGTATTAGTATGTTCGAAAACAGTGAGCTTACCGAGAATATAGAAGGGGAAAGAAAACCAGATGTCGTTTGCTACGGTGACGTTCACCAAGCATTCGTTCAAAATTTCAGAGGGAAAACGTTATGTAATGCAGGTAGTGTAGGCAATCCACTTGAAATTACACAAGCTTCCTATTTAATATTCGAAGGAACATACAATGAAAAAGAAGCCGCAAGCTTTTCCATTCAACTCGTACGTGTACCGTATGATATTGAATTAGCTATCAGACTAGCAGAAGAACTCGATATGCCAGAAATTGAAGAATACAAACAAGAATTACGGACTGCATTGTATCGAGGCTTTAAGGGAAAGTAAGCCAATCATAACATATCAACGATTTTTCAAATATATCTATCATAACTTAAAATATATCGGAGATTTTTTCGATATATCGACGATTCGACAAAGAATATCGACTTACCGACAAATAATGACATAAACTATTACTCATAATAATATTATGTAAACAGATTGTGGGAGGAAATACCATGAACCGAAAACAACGAATCAAAGAAATTGCAGATCATATTTTAAAATTAAATGTAACCCACCCAATAAGAGTTGGAGTAAGTGGTATTACAGCTTCAGGAAAAACAACATTTGCAAACGAACTAGCAGAAGAAATAAAAGAACGAGGGGTACGAGTAACACGCGCCAGCATCGACGATTTTCATAATCCGAGATCAATTCGATACGTGCAAGGAAAAGAATCGGCAAGAGGGTATTACGAAGATGCACACGATTATACAGCTTTCAAAGAAAGGTTATTAAAGCCTTTAGGACCAGACGGGAATTTACAATATGAAACGATTTCTCATAATTTAAAAACGGATATCCCTGTACATAATGAGCCGTTAATGGCCCAATCCAATATGGTATTAATAGTAGATGGAACGTTTCTATTGAAAAAAGACGTTGCGCATTTATTTGACTATAAAATTTTCGTAGATACAGATTTTGAGATTGCGAGAAAACGTGGTGCAAAGCGCGAGACTGAGGCTTTTGGAAGTTATGAAGAAGCAGAGAAAATGTTTTTAAACAGATATCATGCGGCCTGTAAAATGTATATAGATGAGCATAATCCGAAAGAGTGTGCGGATGTTGTATTTCGGAATAGTGATTTAGCAAATCCAGAAGTTATATTTCAAGAGCGAAAGTAATACATAATCAAAAGTATATGTATAGCCTTTTATTTATAGTTATAATTCTCGTATAATTAAATTAACTTTAGAAAGTAAAAACGGGGGATAAGGCAATAAAAAAACGTAAAAAGGGGACAGGAATAGAATGAATGAAGTACTAGAATTAAAAGAAGAGCTACTACAAATTAAAAATAATAATTATGCTGTACCAGAAGACGTAGATGCATATCCATATGCGCAGTGGATGCTAGATTATATCGGTTCATCTGATGCTGAATTACGTGATGATTTAATTTATAGTACGCTTCACACATGGATTACAAATGATGTATTTAGACAAAAGGAATTACGAGGATTAATGCTACAAGCAATTAGCCCTGATTATTTATTTTATAAAATTGGTGAAAAGGGAACAGACTCTGTATTTAAACGTGCATTCTCCGTATTAATTCCGCCACTTATTTTATCTGTTCATGAAAGAGAACCATTGTTATCTGAAGAACAACTGTACAGTGTGGCAGAACAAGTGCTGGAATATGTATATTTAGAAGAAGATGTAAGAGGCTATGTAGAAGGAAAAGGCTGGGCACATTCTACTGCACATGCAGCGGATGCACTCGCTGCTTTAGCTCGTACAATACAAAATCGTGAGTTTTCATATGCGATACTAGCTGCTGCTCGCCAGAAAGTTCGATTAAGTGATTACGTATATGTCCACTTTGAAGATGAGAGATTAGTAGCGCCAATTATGTCGTTACGTAACCAAAATCTTTTAACTGAAGAAGAGTGGAGCAATTGGCTACACAGTATAGCAACTGTTGAAGACATCCGACATCCGCAGCATGCTATTTTAGTACAAAATATTAGAACTTTCTTAAGAAGTTTTTATTTCAGAGTTTTAGAGACAGAAGGTAGTACAGCCTTTACAGATGATATATTGGAGACTTTGAAGGGTCTGCGTAGGTATTAAAAATATATTTTTTAATAGCAAAGTACATAAAACCACCATCTCCCAACCATACTAAAAAAAGTGTTGGAGGTGAATGTTATGGACGAAAAAGACTTTGAAAAAGTTTATAATGAATACTTACATCAAGGAGAAGAGCAAGCTCAATTTGAAGTAAACCATGAAGTCAATTCAGGAGCAGAACAAATTGTTGCTGTTCGTAAAAATGATGATGGTGATTTAATAGCCTTTAAAACAAGTAGCGGGAGAGAGTTAGATTATATGACTGCTCTTAGTGAAGCGAAATCAGGGAAGTTAACTCATGTGGACGTATTTCATAAGTATGGTAGAGATATTATACGTAGTGAAGCGGATGGAATAAAAGAAAATAACTTAGATAATTTACCTTCATTTTAAACGGGTAAACCTCAAGAAGAGAATATTCATCCCGATATTCTCTTCTTTTTTTATACAGTTTTCCCTACAAATAGAAGGTTCATTTTTATAGTGCAATTATACTTTTAAAGAGCTCTCTAAATTTCTCTTTATCTTCTGCTGTAAATGGTTTCGGTCCCTTTGTACGCTTACCGCTTTTTCGAACCATTGCACTTAAATATCGTGTTTGTAATAGTTGGTCAATGTTTTCATTCGTATACTTATAGCCTTTATGGTGTAGCACGATACAGCCTTTTGCTAAAGCAAGCGAAGCAAGACCGTAATCTTGCGTTACGATTAAATCTTCTTTTTTTGCTAATTGCATAATTCGGTAATCTGCAGCATCTGCTCCGGAATCAACATAAATTGTTTCCACGCCTGCTGGCTGTTCCGCATTAGAATAATGAGAAAAGCTAGTAACGAGGGTAACGGGGATTTCTGCATTCGTAGCTTCAAAAATAATTACATCTTTTACAGGGCAAGCATCTGCATCAACGTAGATTTTCATTTGTATCACTCCTATGACTAGGTTCGAGTTGATAATAATGGTAGATTTAGGTTTTGTCAAACGAAAAAGCTTTATCTCATGTTATTTTCCACAAACTAAAATAGCCTCACGCAAACGAGAAATACCTTCCTCAATTTGATCAATATTCACTTTTCCATAAGATAAACGAATATAACCATCTTTTGCGCCGAAAATACTACCGGGCATAAAGGCGATTTCTTGTTTTAAACTTTGCATAATAAGTTGTTTTTCGTTTATCGGTTCGTTTAATTTTCCCCATATGTATATACCACCAGTCGGGTTTGAAAAAGAGATTTTATCGTGAAGTTGCTCGTTTAGGGCGCGAACGATAACGTCTCTTTTTTCTGCTAGCTGTTTTCGTAACGGTACGATATGAGACTGAAACGGTACAGTTTCGAAAAATTGTTGCATAAGCCACTGCGGGAAAATGCTCATACCTAATTCCATTTGGTGCCTTGCGTCGGATAACCTTTCTACTACAGACTGCGGAGCGACAAGCCAGCCGACTCGTAAACCTGGCGCAATCATTTTTGATAAGGAATGTACATAAATGACAGTTCCATTTTCATCAATTGATTTCAAAGTAGGACAAGGTTGTTTCTTTTCTAGCGTAAGTAAACTAGAAGGGTCATCTTCAACAATCGCAATTCGTAAGTCTGCGCAAAGTGATAATAGTTTTTTTCTACGGTTTGGATGAAGCATTGTTCCCGTAGGATTTTGGAAGTTTGGATTTAAAAAGATCATTTTAATACGATGTTTTCTATATAATTCTTGCACATCGTCTGGATTAATACCGTGTTCATCGACAGGTAACGGGAAAATACGAATACCTGCTGATTGGAATAACGGTAAGGAGTAACAGTGTGAAGGACTTTCGAAAGCGACCGCATCACCTGGATTTAATAAACATTGCACGATAAGGTGAAGTGCTTGCTGTGCGCCGGATGTAATCATAATGGATTGCTCAGTCGCTTCAACTTTTAAATGTTCTTTCATATATTTTACGACCGCTTGTCTTAGCGGGAGATACCCTTGCGGATGATCATAACTTAATGAATGCGTTAACGGTTGTTCTCGTAAAATCGTTTGTAGTTGATCGTGAGGATAGAGGTTACAACCGAGCTCCCCGTTTGCGAAATCAATGATGTTCTCATTTTGTTGTACTTCCGCACGAATATGGCGAAGTAACGGTAAGTTTGGTAAAAACGTACCACCTTCTACGAAATTTCTCCAGTTTGGCGTTAATGTTGGAGAGACGCCCCACATATGTGTACTTACACGTGTACCTTTACCAGTCGTACTTTCTACAATTCCCATAGCGCGTAGTTCATTATAAGCAGTCGTTACTGTACTACGGTTTACATTTAACTGTGTAGCTAATTTCCGTTCAGAAGGGAGGAAGCTACCAGGTGGAAGTTCTCCGTATGTAATACGTTTTTCAATAAAGTCAACAACTTGCTGATAAATTGGGATTTTACTGTCGTTATCTAGCTTCCATTCCATACAAACACCTCCGCATCTCTTATATACATTTAGTATAACAAATTGGCTGGGTAAAAAAACAGCCAATTGGACGGTGTTATATCCAGCCAATTTTACTATGCTAAATATGGAAGGGGAGATTCGGATGAAAAGATGGCAAATGGAATGGCTCCTAGTATCAGTTGCATTAGTATGGGGAGCAAATTATACAATAGGAAAGTATGGCGTGGCATATATGTCATCCATTCAATTTAATAGTTTACGATTTTTAGTAGCATCACCGGTATTATTACTTATTACATTTATGATGGAACGCTCATTACGTATTGAAAGAAAAGATTGGTTACGATTAGTAGCAGTCGGTATCGTTGGTACGGCGATGTATCAAACAATGTTTATGCTATCTGTGAAATATACTTCAGCAACGAACGCCTCATTATTAATTGCGATGTCACCTATATTTACAGGGATATTAGCAGTATTACACAAACAAGAACGTTTTTCGATGAAAGTACAAATCGGTTCAATAGTAGCGTTTATTGGTGCAGCATTCGTTCTATTAACAGGACATACAGGAGGAGCTACTTATGAATATGCGTGGCTTGGAAATGTAATTGGATTAGTCGCAGCGATTGCGTGGGGGTGGTATCCAATTTTAGCGCAACCTCTTATTACAAAATACTCTGCAATGAGAGTCACATCATGGTCTACTTTAATTGGAATTGTACCGCTAGTTATATACTGTTTATTCAACGTAAATACTTTAACGTGGCCAGTAGATACGCCAAGCTGGGGATCGCTTGCATATTCAATCATCTTTGCGACCATCTTCGGACTAGCAATGTGGTATGTCGGTATTAGTCAAATAGGCTCAACGAAAGTAATGGTTTATATGTATCTCGTACCATTGTTCGCAGTTATCTTTGCAGCTGTAACAATTGGAGAGCAAATTAATATGATGCAACTCGTTGGCGGGCTGATTATATTTATCGGTTTATATGTTGTAAAAAAAGGCGGAATCAAAAAGCCTGCTCTCAATTTGAAAAAAGTAAGTTAGTAGTAAAAAGGATCTCTTTCATATAGAAGGAGATCCTTTTTGTTTTCGTAATAAAAGTGTTTGTTCAACAGCCCATTTTTGATGATCGTGAAGGAGAAGCTCGACAGCAAGTAAATGAGACATCCATCGTAAAACATGATCCTCCTCACAATTTTCAGCTTGTTTTTGCACCATGTTCGCGATATAAAAGAACCCATCGTTTAAATAATATGTATCTTCCTTTTCTGCATAAAAATATCGAGCCGCATTACCGATATACTGATCAATTTTAATTGCCCATCCTAATTCCTCTAGTAGTTCACGGTGCAAACATTCTTCTTTTGTTTCATCACCTTCCATTCCGCCACCAGGTAAAAAGTAACGGTCTTCTTTTTGGATAACAGCAATCTTTGAAGAAGATGAATGGAAAAGAACCGCATAACAACTAGGCCTTAATACATAATGAACAGTAGATTTTTTCGAGCCAAATGTGAGTTTCGAAATCATAAAACACAAACTTTCTCTATAAAATACATAAAAGGGATATTAAGGTAAATGAAGAATGATATAAGTATAATCTTAATAGATTGGAGTGGTAACAACATGATAAATCGAAAATGTTCAAGATGTAAAGAAATAACGGGTACAATACATGGTGGTAAAAAAATTAAGGAAGAATTTCTATGTGAAGACTGTTTACAAAAAGGAATTGCGAGCGGAGAAATCGAATTATCACAAGTGGAAGAAAAAGAAACTTCGTATCTTTCTATAAAAATATTAAAAATAATGAGTGTGATTTATTTAATAGCATCTATTTTTATGGCTTTTTCAACCGGTCCATTTATACATAATATAGGATTTGATGAAATCTCCATTTCAGGCCCAGAATTAGGTCTAATAAGTATTGTTATGTTAGGTTCTATATTTCAGTCTGTTCTTGTATTTTGTGGGATTTGGGTATTCATCCTTTTAGTAGAAACAGTCATTAAAATTTACGAAAAAATGAAGTGAGTGAGAGGGAGAAATATATGCGAGTAAGAAACATCCAAGGGGAAGATTATGTAAAGATTCATTCTGTTTTAAATGATTGGTGGGGCGGAAGAGATATGGCTGATATGTTGCCAAAACTGTTCTTCGTTCATTTTCAAGAAACGAGTTTTATCATTGAAGAAGATGGCGAAACGTTAGGTTTCTTATGTGGATTTTTTTCACAAACATATAAAGATGAAGCATACGTTCATTTTATCGGTGTAAATCCGAAGTATAGAAGAAGAGGAATCGCATCGACATTGTATTCTTATTTCTTTGATGTTGCTCGTGCAAATAACCGTAAAGTTGTAAAAGCAATTACGTCACCAACTAATAAAAAGTCGATACAGTTTCATCAAGAAATCGGTTTTCGAATTGATGCCGGGGATGATGAGATAGAGGGTGTATCGGTACATACAAATTATGATGGGAACGGCGGTAGTAGAGTTTTGTTTTTGAAAAATGTGTAAAAGTAGGCTAGCTTAACGTTAGCCTTTTTGTTGTGAGGAGATAAAAGTATGGAGAGTAAACAAAGTAGAAATGAGTACTTACGACGCATTTATAAAGTGCAAGATTATATAGAATCAAACATAGATAATCCACTTTCAATTGAAGAGTTAGCAGATGTAGCAGGATTTTCAAAGTTTCATTTTCATCGGATTTTTAAGGGGATAGTAGACGAGCCATTATCACGGTATGTAAACCGATTGAAATTAGAAAGGGCAACACATTTACTTACATATCGCACAGATATGACGATTACACATATTGCGTATCACTTCGGATTCACAGATTCAGCAGTTTTCTCCCGAACATTTAAAAATTATTACGGAATAAGTCCATCTCAATATCGAAACGACAATAGCAAGAATTGCAAAGACGTAAGCGGAACTTCTCAATACAATGAGTGTAAGAAGGTTCGAGGAAATGTTGAAATTGTATCAGCGGACGATATACACGTCGCATACATAAGGCATATCGGTACATATGAAGAGTTAACGATAGCTTTTTCAAAAATGATAGAGAAATTATTTCATTACGCAGTGGAGGAAAACTATCATGTATTTGAGGATACGAAAGTATTAACCATTTACCACGATCATCATGAATTTACTGAGGACAATCATTTAAGAACTAGTTTATGTATAACAATTCCGGATGGGTCCGCAGTTGAAACGAGCGACATTGGAATCATGGTAATACCTTCTGGAAAGTATGCGGTAGGTCATTTTGAAATATTCCAAGATGAATATAAAGGAGCATGGGATTTCTTATACGGTGAGTGGCTTCCCAATAGCGGATATAAGCCGAGAGATTCGTATCCTTTCGAAATGTATAAAAATGACCCAAGGCAGCACCCGGAAAATAAACATATAGTTGATATATATGTACCTATCGAACCTTTTTAATCATGGGTTAAAGGGGAATGAATAATGAAAACTGCTGAAAAGTTAGATCTGATTATAAAAGAAGAATACAAAAATATTAATGGTATGTTAGTAGTGCAGAGAGGTAATGTTGTTTTTGAAAATTATTATAATGATCACGGTCCAGATGATGCATTTCATATAGTGTCAGTCACAAAAACGATAATTTCTGCGTTGATTGGACTATGTGTAGATAAAGGGTATATAAAAAGTGTTGATCAAAAAGTAATAGAATTTTTCCCGGAATATAACGTTCATTCACCTGAAATAACAGTACGACATCTGTTGACAATGACAGCTCCACATCCTTTCGTAGACTGGCAGGAACCGTTAGAAGAGCTATGTACGCAACGAGATTGGGTACAGTATACGTTAAATAGGATAGGAGCAGGCGGAGAAGTTGGAATTTTTAAATATTCATCTGCAGGAGCTCATTTATTATCAGCAATCATAATGAGCGTAGCAGAAAAAAATGCACGTGAATTTGCGAATGAATACTTATTTCAACCACTCGGTATGAGAGAAATTCCAAACTATAATATGAAGGCATTTGGATTCGATGACCTATTCGGAAAAAGTGTGAAAGGATGGGTTCACGATCCAAATGGTATTTCAACAGGCGGCTGGGGACTTACGTTAACAGCTAGAGATATGGCTAAGTTTGGACAGTTATATTTGAATGAAGGTATTCATAATGGAAAGCAAATACTATCAAAATCATGGATAAAAGAATCGACAGAAATGAACCAAAATCAATATGGTTACTTATGGTGGTTACGAGAAGAGGATGGAATCTTTTCATACTGTGCAATGGGCGATGGTGGGAATGTAATTTGCTGCGTACCAGAGAAGGAACTGGTGGTGGCGATTGCTTCTGAAGTCATACCGAATGCAGAGGATAGATGGAAGTTAATTAAAGAGTGCATACTTCCTTATTCAAAAGATTAAGATGTGAATTTTTATGAAAATAAAAGGATTAGTTATACTTGTTATATTCACCATGATTGAAATTAGCGTTGTGAGAACAAAGTCGTTCAACTAAGATTAGAAAACTTCAACACCTATACGATTATTGAATAGGTGTTGAAGTACTTTATAATTTGTTTAGGTACTTTTAACTTTTCGATGTATTAGATACATCATGCCAAACACAATTACGAGCAAGATAAATTTAATTAATTCCATTAGGCTAATATCCCATTTTGTTTCTACTCCATCTGTTAAATAAAATACATTAAACATACCATGTAAAATTGCAGGTGTTATCACAGAGCGGCTATACTCTCTCGTATATGTCAAAATTATAGATAATATAAATAATAATGAGAGATAGCTTAATATTCCTACAAGCTGAAACTGATAATTTTTATAAAAGATTGATACTGGTAAATGCCATAAAGACCAAAGCAATGCAGTAATGATTGCTGTTTGTTTTAATGAATATTTTTTTCGTAAATGGTAATGAAAATTTCCCCGCCATATGATTTCTTCTAAAAATGCAGACAAAGCAGCAATTGTAAGACCAATGAGTAGGAGAAATCCTAATTCATTATAATGATGAAATAAGAATTTTATATTATAAATATAAAAATAGAAATAGAAATGCAGACATAGACCTAGAAGTATTGGGAATAAAATGGAGAAAATTAATGTTCTTATTTTTGGACGTGAAATTCCAAATGTATGAACTATTTTTTGTTTCTTATATAATTTCTGATATAAAATAGCAGCTAAAAGCGGAATAACCATCGTAAACCCTAAATAATTACGACCATTTTCTATGTTTAGTAAGATGATATATACAAGCGATGAGAGAAAATAAATACATAATGTTGAATGATAAACTATGTTTCTATTCATATTTTTCACCTACTTACATGTATAAGTGCTTAATCAAATATCCGATATTTTAATTATATATGAAATGGAAATTACATATGTTGAACTTGCAGAAAAAATCAGACCAACCCCGTAACTTTCCACAACAAAAAATCGTTTAACAAAAGAAACGATTTTCAATCACGAATGGGGGCGAAACATGAAAATTCTAATTCTAGGTGGTACACGATTTTTAGGAAAAGCTTTCGTAGAAGAGGCTTTGAACAGAGGGCATGAAGTTACATTATTTAACCGCGGAACAAACAAAGAAATCTTTCCTGAAGTAGAGCATCTTATCGGTGACAGAAATGATGATGTTTCAAGTTTAGTAAATCGCAAATGGGACGCGGTAGTCGACACGTGTGGATTTTCTCCGCATCACATTAGAAATATCGGAGAAGTCTTACAGAATAATATAAAGCATTATATATTCATCTCAAGTCTTTCCGTATATAAAGATTGGATTCCGCATCATATAAAAGAAGATTATATATTACAACCCGAACTAACGGGTGATCAAATAAAGGCTGTGGAGAATGGTGAAGTTTCTCCTTATGATTATTACGGTGCGCTGAAAGTATTGTGTGAAAAAGAAGCAGAGAAGTATTGGCCGGGACGTGTTTTACACGTAAGAGCAGGGCTTCTTTCAGGGATGTTTGATTACACAGACCGGCTTCCATACTGGATTGGGCGTGTAGCGAAGGGAGGAGAAGTATTAGTTCCAGGAAGAAAAGACCGCCCAGTGCAGGTAGTTGATATAAAAGACGTCGCAAGCTGGGGACTAAACATGGCAGAAAACAATAAAGCAGGTACATTCAATGTTACAGGTCCAAATTATGAATTGACGATGGAAGAGCTATTAAATACGTGCAAAAAGGTCACGAATAGTGACGTTGCATTCGTTTGGGTAGATGAATCATTTATGAATGAACATAAAGTGCAGCCTTGGACAGAGATGCCTTTATGGCTTCCAGAAACTTTTTCATTAGAAGGTGAGAGAAAGCCGTGGAAAGGTGGTTTTTCTATTAGTATTGAAAGAGCTATTAAAGAAGGACTTACCTTTAGAAGGTTAGAACATACGGTTACAGATGTGTATGAGTGGATGAAGAGTGTGGATGAATGGGAATTAAAAGCAGGTATTTCAGGTGAGAGGGAGAAAGATTTGATAGAAAAGTGGTATGAATCAATTTAGGGAATCCTCTTTGTCTATACTTGATTGAACGTAAGCGATGGAAGGAAGGATAAAAAGCTATGTGGAAAATCACCATTCGTAGTATTTCACAAAACTTAAGTTTCAAAAATCCAGCTACAAAGAATGAACTCGCTGAAGTTCACAAAAATTTGCAGGTGGAATTACCGAATGACTTATATCAATTATTACAGGAAACAAACGGTGTACAAGGTGAATATGGGGACTTTATATGGTCTGCTTCAAAAATTACAACTGAAAATATGAATATGAGAAATATAGTTGATTTCAAGGATTTATATATGCCTTTTGACTGTTTATTATTTTTTGCTGATGGCGGAAATGGTGATTTGTTTGGTTATTCCATTTTGAACGGAATCGTGCAAAGAGATGATATATATGTATGGAATCATGAAAATGATAGTAGAACTTGGGTTGCTCCTTCGTTAGAAACGTTTATGAAGTGGTGGGAAAGTGGGAAGATAACAATTTAAACATAGTATCATGAAAAACGCCTTGTTACGAAAGAAACAAGGCGTTTTTGGCAATTAACAAATCTATCAAACTATCGATTCTTCCCCATACATGTCCCATAACTTAGGAAACATCTTTTTTATCCTTCTTCGTCATCTTCATTCCAGTCTAACTTGATATCAACTTTCTCAGATTGTTCTTCTGTTTCAAACTCTTTTTCTTTCACATTACCAGCTGTGCCAATTTCTCCGTAAAACACAACGTAGTCTTTATACCGTATTAGATAGCAGTAAGACCTCCACCTCAAAATCGAGTAAATACGAGGAAGCCCCGTATAAATAAGTTGTATGAATTACATTTATTATTAGATTATGTTTGTGGCTATATTTTGGGAATTTTCTGTTGATTTACAATGTGCGATAGTATATATTGTATATAAAGTATATATACAATATTTTTAAAAAGAGGTATTTGCATGCAAATCGTTATTACGAACACTTCAAAGGAACCTATTTATGAACAAATTGGTGTACAAATAAAAAAACTTATTTTACTAGGTGATTTAAAGCAAGGAGATCCTCTTCCTTCAATGCGTCAGTTAGCAAAAGATTTAAGAGTAAGTATTATTACAACGAAAAGAGCATATGAAGAACTGGAAAAAGACGGTTTTATTTATTCAATTGTCGGAAGGGGGTCCTTTGTAGCAGAACAAAACATTGAAACTATGAAAGAAAAAAAATTAAAGACAGTTGAAGAAAAGTTGTGTGAAGCGATTCAAAATGCTAAACAAATGGATGTTTCTTTAAATGATCTAAAAGAAATGCTTACAATTTTATACGAGGAGGAGAACTCTTGGAAAATGTAATAGAACTTCAAAATGTCAGTAAATCTTTTAAAGGATTTCAAATTAAAAATTTTTCGATGGAAGTAAAAAAAGGATTTGTTACGGGTTTTATTGGGGGAAATGGATCAGGTAAATCTACAACGATTAAAATGATTATGAATCTAATGAACCCGGATAGTGGAAATGTCTTCTTATTTGGCATGAACTATTCGACTGATGCGAAGCGAATTAAAGAAAGAATTTGTTTCGTTTATGATGATAATGTGTTTTATGATGAACTCACATTAAAGGAAATTACTAAAATTATTGCGCCTGCTTATAAAAAATGGGATTTTAACCAATTTACATATTATAAAGATCTGTTCGAATTACCATTAAATAAAAAAATGAAAACATTCTCCAAAGGAATGAAAATGAAAGCCTCTCTTGCAATTGCCCTTTCACATCATGCTGAACTAATTATTATGGATGAGCCTACTTCCGGACTCGATCCGGTATTTAGAAGAGAATTATTGGATGTTTTACAAAATATTATGCAGGATGGTGAGAAAACTATTTTTTTCTCATCTCATATTACAACGGATTTAGACCGCATTGCCGATTATATTACATTTATTCAAAATGGGAAGCATATTTTTACAAAAGATATTTATGCCATTGCAGAAGATTATATTTTGGTCAAAGGACCACTAGATATGTTAGATTTTGAAACTGAGCGTGAATTTATATCTGTATGTAAGGCAAATACAGGTTTCGAGGGATTGATTGAAAATGTAAATTCTATCGAAACTTTATTTAATAAAGAAGTGGTGATTGAAAAACCAAGTTTAGAGGATATTATGTATTTCATGAAAAAGGGGGAGTCAAGATGCTTAATTTAATTAAAAAGGATTTGATTTTACAAAAAAACTTTTTACCTGCGTATCTCTTATTTTTAGTTACCTATTTGTGGGCCGGCATGGATGTAGCATATGTCATAATCATTTGTAGTGCCGTTTTTGTAATTAACACATATCAATCTGATGATAAAGATAATGCTAATATTTTAGTAAACTCATTACCATATACTAGGAAGGAAATTATAAGTTCAAAATACGTTGGAACCTTATTTTTTACAATAGTAATCATCCCATTTTGTTTGGTTGGAAAATATTTCATTTTAGACAGCATGGAATTTCAACTTTCCTTAGAAAGTTACATCCTAGGCTTCTTGGCAGTCATGCTGATTACTGCATTTTACATCCCATTTTTTGTTGCATTTAAAGTGAAAACACTTGTACCAGTTTTTATATTTTTATCTATTGGAGTTATATATTTAATGCGAAATACTCCATATTTATTAAATAAATATGCTAATGGCGTACTGACCTTTTTAAAAGAGATTTCAGATTTGAAATTATTTCTTATATTTGCTGTCATTGCAGTAGGGTGCTATGGGATTTCATGGATATTATCTATTCGTATCTATCAGAACAAGGCTCTTTAATAGCAAGTTCTAAAAGGAGGAACATTTAAATGACATCAAAAAAAGGGCGTCCTATTCGAATACGAAATTGGCTGAAAACTCTTGGAGCATTTTTCGTTATGCAACTAATTTTTATCATCCTTGATATGACTTCGTGGATACCGAATTTCAAGGAAGGAGGAGTTGGGGAGCGTCTCGTTAATTCAGAGTTCTTTACGGAATGGTTCGCTCCTTATAAAACAAAGCAATTTAACGTATTAACGCTAGTTATGGCTATTTTATTATTCCTAAATGTATTAACAAGTGCAATAAAAGACGCTTTTTCTAGAAAAAGAATTAATTAGCACATGAGTTGACCTTGCGTTTTTTTATAATGTCTTAAAAATATTTAAAAACAACAGGGTAAAGATAAAAACTCCATTTATTGAAGTTTTACTTTATCTTTTATAATGATTTCTTATAAAATATTTGATTTTTCAGTTTTGTGCATTGGCAATGTTTCCTTTCGTCCCCCATAATGCTGCTCTAGTGTGTGCAATGATTGTGACATATGTATTTATACTTGTGATGACAAATGATGCGTATTGTTTTTGGAAAGTTAAAAAATTATTGAATGGAATAGAAAAATTGAGTAATCTTATTTGTACATCACATACATAATAGTTTTATAGTGATTTTTAAATAAAGTATAGGGGGAATGAGGGATGGATCTTACATTTAAAGTAGAGGAAACATGTTTTAATTACCGAGTCGGAGCAATTTGTAAACATGATAATAAAATTCTTATTCTACAAGGTGACGGTGAAGATTTTTGGTACGTACCAGGCGGAAGAGTGAAAATGCTAGAAAATAGTGAAGATGCGTTAAAACGAGAGCTTGCTGAAGAGTTAGCGGTTCCTATCGGGATAAATAGATTAATATGGTCAGTAGAAAATTTCTTTACACTTTCTGAGAGGAAATTTCATGAAATTAGTTTTTATTATGAAGTAGAGCTTCATGAGTTACCTGCAAATGGGGCAGAGGAATATATTTTGGAAGAAGAAGGTAGAACATATTTCTTTAAGTGGGTGCCGGTAGAAGAGTTAGATACATATAACTTACAGCCAGCGTTTATAAAAGAGAAAGTAAAGGATGTATCAGTTCATACAGCACATATCGTTTTACAAAAGTAAATGTATTAGGAGGGGATAAGGGTGAAGGGGACAAAAAAAGAGATTCATATAGAAGGAAAAGTAATTCCATATACACATATTGAAAAAGGTTCAAATAAGATATGCTTTATGTTCTCGGGTTCAGGATATAATTACGATAAACCGTTATTTTATTATGCGACGATGTTAATGCTTGAACATAAAATAGATGTAGTACATATTCATTATTCTTATGACGAACAAGTAATGAATAAATCAATGGAAGAAATAACGAAAGTAATGATGGATGATATTAATCCTATAATGAAGGAAGTATTAAAGGGTAAGCAATATAACGATACTATGTTTTTAGGGAAGTCACTTGGAACAATTCCGATTGCAAATGATTTAATGAAGAAAGAAGAGTTTTTACAGTCAAAAATGATACTACTTACACCTTTACTAACTTTTGATTCTATTTTTGAGGCGATTTTACATAGTCATCATGAAGGGATATTAGTAATTGGAGATAAAGATCACCAATATAATGCAGATCAAATTGATCAGTTGAATAAAACGAATCTAACGATCGATGTTGTTAAAAATGCAAATCATTCTGTAAATGTTGGGGAATATGAAACAGAGAATTCAATTGAGGCGATAGCAAATATAATAGAAAAACTTAAAGAAGTTATTAGGACAAACTAACCTATCAATACATGCAAAAAGAGGTGCAATTTGCACCTCTTTTTTACTTAATAAGCCCTCAAAACATGAAGTAAATAATCCTTACGATTCAGCGGATTATAATCAACACGTTTTCGAGTAGGGAAGGGGGCATTCAGTTTTTTGTAACCAGTTGGATTCGCTGTAAATATACCTTCTCCTTCTGTAAAGGAATGAAGCATTCGCTTAAAATTCTCTGTTTTCGCAACAGGTAATGAGCCTGTTAACTGGTAAGAATCATTGTATAGTTTAGGCTCGCTAAAAGTTGCTGAAATAGCGGCTAATTTATACATTGCGGTACTAATCGCATGTTCCGGTACAGTCAATTCAAACTCGTTTACGGGTTCATATACACATGTTCCGGCTTGCTTTAAAGCATCCATTAAAACGAGTGGTGTTAAGTTTCTAAAGTCACTCGCTGTTGTAACAGGACTAGCATAACCTGTATGTGTTAACGTGACGATAATGTCCGTAACTTCCCATCCATATACTCCTTGTTTTAACGTTTGAAATACAGTATCTTCAATTGCTTTATGAAATGCTAATGGAAGTGATCCCAGTTCAACACCTAACTTATATGTTACGCCAGAATTAAGTTCACCACGTTCGATTTTAAAACCAATAGTTGCGTAAAACGGATTCGCTTTTTCGCCCATTACTTCAACGCTATTACCTACGCCAATTGGTTTCTCAATACATACGACACGCGTATTTGAGAAAGTAACTTGCAGATTATATTTCTCATAAAGAGTTGTTTCAATTACTTCTTTTTGAACTTCACCGAAAAGGCGAATATATAGTTCATTATGAATATCATCTTTCCACACTTTAATGAGCGGATCTTCTTCACATAGCTCCATAAGTGCAGCGTATAGATCATGAATACGTTCTTTTGGTAATGCTTCAATAGCAGCTTCCATTTGTGGTTCGGCAAAGTGAATATCTTTTATATAATCCGTTCGTTCACCGATAATATCACCAATTTTAATATCACTCAGTCCCCACACTTTGCAAAATTCTCCGCTAGGAACGATTGAAGCTTGAACTGCATTTCCGTTATGAAACATACATATTTTCTTAATCTTTTCTTTATGTGCTTGAGCTTCATCACGCTGTATATGAACATATTTTCTAACGTGTAAACGACCAGAAAAAATTCTTACATATGCAATCTTTTCCCCAGAAGGTTCACGTTCAATTTTAAACACAACACCGGATAATGTTTCATTTTCAGCAGGCTTATTAGCTGGAAATAAGGCTGGAATATTTTCGAGCAGTTCAGTTACACCTGTACCTGTCATAGCTGAACCGAAAAAGATAGGGAACACATTTGCTTGTGCTATTTGTGTAATGAGTTTTTCTTTTAATAATCCGTCCGGTACGATTTCGTCATTTACATATGACTCAAGTAATGATTCATTATATGGTACTAACAGTTCCATACAATCGTCATATGATTTGTATTCAATAATTCTTGCTTCCTTTGTTCCTGCGTTTTTTACAGAGTAGAAAGGGAATGCTTCATTTGAAAGAACCTCTTTTATTTGTTTCATAACTTTTTCAGTATTTGCGCCACTACGATCAATTTTATTAACGAATAAAATAGTCGGTATGTTTAGTTTCTGTAATGTTCGCATTAAAATTTTTGTTTGCGCTTGCACACCTTCAACAGCAGAAATAACTAAAATTGCACCGTCTAAAACGCGGAATGATCGCTCCACTTCAGCGATAAAATCAGCGTGTCCAGGTGTATCAATGACATTTACTTTTAAGTCATTGATACAGAAAGAGACGACAGATGCTTTAATCGTAATTCCGCGTTGTCTTTCTAATTCCATTGAGTCAGTTTGCGTATTACCACTATCTACTCGGCCAATTTCTTTAATCACATTCGTTTCATAAAGAATACGCTCAGTCAAACTCGTCTTGCCAGCGTCTACGTGCGCGACAATCCCTATATTTATTGTTGTCATATGTGAATATCCTCATTTCATTTTCCATTTTTAATTCCTCATTTCTATTTGTGTATTGCCGCATTACAATCACTCTCCAGTCATTTAAATTAGTACTATTATAGTGCAATTAACATTATTTGTAACGCGACAAAGCGCCTTAATTTGGAAAAAATATAAATAAAACAAAATGCTTGCATTCTAAATTGATATAGATTATATTAATTGACATATCAATCATTGATGTATCAAACGTTTTTGTTTTGATTGTAAAGGAGGGGTAATTTGACAAGTTCATGCTCAAAAGAAGCGATTATTTTATATAAATTACACTTTCTAAATAAAGAAGTAAGTTCGAAGTTTGAAGGTTGTACGGGTATGAGCCAATCTCGTTTAGAGCTTATACTTCAGTTATATGAAGTAGGTGAAATTAGTCAAAAAGCACTTCAACAAGAAGTGAATATTGATAATGCTGCGATAACGAGGCATTTAAAGCAGCTTGAGGCAAATGAAATGATTACAAGACGTAAAAATCCAGAAGATAATAGAATTACGTTAGTTTCTCTTACTGAAGAGGGACGAAATAAAATTCAGGCGTTTCAAGAGGAAAAAGAACGTTTTGCAGCTTCTGCATTTAAAGGATTAAGTGAGGAAGAACGCGATAATCTTTTAACTATGTTAAATCACATTCAAGAAAATATAAAAGAATTGTAAAAAAGGGTAACTAACTGTTACGATTTATTTAACCAATTATAACGAAAGTTAATTAAATATATCAGTAAGCCCTGCTAGTCAAGTGATTGGCTAGTAGTGAGGGTTAACTGCGGGCAATCCCTAAAGCTGATTGAACTACAACGTGGCTAGAAATAGCGAGCGTGAATGTTGCAAAAGCAGAAAAAATCAATCAGATGGTGCAAGGGTAAATCCTAAACACTAGAACAATGGGTCTTCCGCCTCGAATCATCTAAGTCAAAATGGATAAGATGAACGTTCAACGACTATCTCGTATAACTGACGAGAGTACATCACAAGCCTATGGTGGTGGAAAAATCCTCTATCTTTAAGTAGATAAACATATAGTCTGCGCTCATGTGAAAACATGAGAAGTTCATAAGAGAACTGGCTAAGGAATTGCGCCCTTAGTTGAACAAGATAAATTTTATTGAATCTATCAAACTTTATTGAATTTATCGAACGTACGTGCTATGTTTGGTTCAATGAGGTGAGAATAATAATGAAATTTTCACGAGTTAGTCAAGTATCGGAATTAACAGGTTTGTATCCTGGTAGTCTTAGGAGAATGCTGGTGGAATACGCTACGATTCAGAAGAACAAATCTTTCATTAAAGGAGTTACATTCTGATGATATTGGCGAAGAAAGTCAGACTGATTCCAACGCCTGAACAAGAAAAAGTGCTTAGAAACCATGCTGGTGCTGCAAGATTCGCTTATAACTATTGTAAAAGAATGAGCGATAGATACTATAAGCTATTTGGAAAATCTGTTTCACAGTTAGCTTTACAGAAACGATTTACAAAGATCAAGAAGCGAAAGAGATATGGGTGGTTAAAAGACATCAATGCACAAGTCCCTAAACAGGCTTCACAAGATTTTGATACGGCGAGAAGAAATTCGTTCAAAAAGTACAAAAATGGTTCTCACACTTCTTATAAATCCAAAAAAGATTTAATTCAAGGATTTTATGCCAATTATGAAAGACTGATTATAGGAAAGAAAGTAGTTCATATTCAGTCTATTGGAGAAGTGAAAACAAGCCAACAACTACCAAGAAACAAAAAACCATCCAATCCAAGAGTTACATTTGATGGTCGTCACTGGTGGATGAGTGTAGGATTCCAAGAAGACTTTGAATTACAAGAACTAACGAATGAGTCGATTGGTGTGGATGTTGGTTTAAAAGAGCTGTTTGTAGCTTCTAATGGTATGAAAGAACGAAATATAAACAAAGATGCCAAGGT